>NZ_JBNPXI010000013.1:0-124715 GCF_050433385.1 Brassicibacter mesophilus | reverse complement strand
AAACCGTCAGACATGATAACTAATGAAGTAACTTCTGATGAAGGAAGAATACCTTCTTCAGTTACTTAGGTATAGAAAAGGTTAAATATGTATTATCCTTAATGGCTATATCATTATTATACAAGGAGGTAATAAAATGAATGAAAAAACATTTTCAATTTTAGAATATCAGAAGATTAAAGATAGTATAAAAGAGTTAACTGCCAGCGATTTAGGTAAGAGACTTGTAGATAAACTTATGCCATCTACTGATATACGTGCAGTAAAAAATATGCTACTACTAACTAGTGAGGCTAAAAATATCTTGAATAGTTCTTCACATGTTCCACTCCAAGGATTATATGACATAAGTGATCTATTGAGAAAACTTGAAAAAGGAGGGATTCTTCAACCATCAGAATTAGTGAAGGTATCTTCATTCTTAAGAGGATGCAAGAAAATAAAAAAATTTATGGGGACTCAAGATATTATTGCGCCTACATTAAGCAGCTATGCCTTATCAATAACAGTATTTGATGAGATTGAACAAGAAATTGAATCTTCTATAGAAGGAAATAGGGTAAGCAATAAAGCTAGCAATAAATTAGCTAAGATAAGAAAAAATATAGAAGCTATTGAGAATAAAATACAAGCTAAGTTACAGGATATTGTTTCATCTTCAAAATATAAGTGCTATTTACAGGATTTTTATGTAAGTAGAAGGAATGAAAGCTTTGTTATACCTGTAAAATCTTCATATAAGAATCAAATTGAAGGCAGGGTTGTAGATATTTCCTCTACAGGAGCCACTGTTTTTATGGAGCCTAATCAAATTATGAAATATAGTAAGGAGTTAAATAGCTTAAGAGTTGAAGAAGAATTAGAAGAATATCAAGTGCTAGCAACAATAAGCGGATATATAGGTTTATTCATTAAAGAAATGACAATGAACGTAGAAGTAATGTCGGAATATGATTTCGCCTTTGCAAAGGGAAGATATAGTAACCATATAAGCGGGATAGAACCCGAAATAAGTGATAACGACTATATAAAAATAGCAAGTGGAAAACATCCTCTACTAGGAGATAAAGCAATTCCTCTTGACTTTGAAATTGGGAAGGACTATAGAGTACTTGTTATTACAGGCCCTAATACTGGTGGAAAAACAGTTGCTCTCAAGACTATAGGGGTACTTACACTGATGGTGCAATCAGGTATTCATGTACCTGTAAAGAGAGGAAGCGTATTCAATATATTTGAAAAGATTTTAATCGATATAGGTGATAGTCAAAGTATTCAACAATCATTAAGCACTTTCTCAGGTCATATGAAGAATATTATTAATATAATTAACAAGTCAAATCATTCTACATTAGTATTAGTGGATGAGATAGGAACAGGAACAGATCCTTCTGAAGGTGCGGCACTTGCTGCAGCTATTCTAGATGAGATTTATAGAAATGGAGCTATAATTGTTGCTACAACACACTATGGTGAGATTAAAGATTATGCTAATCAACACAATGAATTTAAAAATGGATGTATGGAATTTGATCCAGTTACACTAGCTCCACTATATTCCTTATCAATTGGAAAAGCTGGGAATAGCAATGCATTTTGGATATCAGAGAAATTAGGTATGCGCCCAAGAGTTTTAGAAAATGCAAAAAAATATATGGATAGTAAGATGCGTGATAGTATAAAAGTAGATTTTCAAATTGATGACTTCAAAGTAAAAAAACCTAAGAAAAAAGTCATAAATTCTATTCAAAAGCAAAACAAAATATTAAGCGGAGATAAAAGTTTATGCATAGGAGATATGGTAACTATAATGAGTTCAAACGAAAAAGGAATTGTCTATGAGTTAGATGATGAGCAAGGAAATATAACATTAATAGTTAAAGGAGAACACCTTAAAATAAAAAGAAAAAGGGTAACAAAATATATTTCAAGAGATAGATTGTATCCAGATGGTTATGATTTAAATACAGTGTTTGTGCCATGGAAAAAACGGAAGCTCGAAAAAGATATTGAGAGAGGAGCAATTAAAGACGCTAAAGAATTTAATGAAAGAGTTAATGATTAAAATAATTGTGATTATGAGGAAGTAGGTTAGTACCTACTTCTGTTTTTTAATGTATAATAGAATATGAATATTTAACTATACTAATGCAGAGAGGAAAGAAGTCAATATGATGAAGTATCAAATAAAAAAATTAAAAACTGAAATTAGAAAAATCTTATCTAGCCTTGAAATAGAAAATATCGATGAATATATGACTAATATGAAAAGTATTCTGTACTTTATTGGAAAAGCTGTACTGGCTATATCTATGTATGGAGATACAAAAGACGAATCAACTTATATAGAAATCATCGATAATAGTTTAATTAATAAACTACCAGATGTTTTTATTGACTTTGAAAAGCAGTTTGGGTACCAAAACTATCTAACAGAAAATAGAAAGATAGAACTAATTAAAATTTTACTTGAAATGGATAAGGATACGATTGAGAATTTTTCAATTGGTGAACTATATGAAGAGCTTATTACTAGTAGAGAAAAGAAGTATCTCGGTCAGGTGTATACTCCAAATTATATTGTTAAATATATGATATCATCTGGAATTAGAAAAGAAGATATCATAAAAAACCCATATTATAGGGTTATTGATCCTGCTTGTGGAGGGGGATTTTTCCTAATAGAAGCATATAATAGAATTAAAAATATTATTGAAAACAATTATGAGCAGATTGTTTCTATTCATACAGGTGTTATAAGAGATCTAGAACAAGGATTGCATTTATTTATATTAAAAAATAATATCTGGGGGTCAGATATAGATAGCTTTGCGGTGTACATGACAATAACTTCTTTGTTGATGAGAGATACTTTCTTTAGCGATGTGGAAATGAACATATTTTCAAAAGATATTCTTATGGAAGACAGAGGAGATTTAACAGATTTAGAAAATTATAATAAAGAAGCAATTTTTAAAGGAAATAGCTTTAATCTTGTCATAGGTAATCCTCCATACATTGGACACAAAAAAATAGACAAAAATTACAGAAAAAAGCTTGAGATGAATTATTCTGACGTATACTATGATAAAGCAGATATATCATATTGTTTTTTTAAAAAAGGACATGATTTACTTTGTTATAATGGTAAGCTAGTGTATATTACTTCTAGATACTTTCAGGAGGCTCCATCAGCATTGGGGCTTAGAAAGCTAATCAAAGAAAAATTTACAATTGATAACATCATAGATTTTTATGGTAAAAATGTATTTAAAGGAATAGGTATAAGCCCTGTAATTTTAGAATGTACAAAGCAGGAAAATAAAAATTGTATGTTCAATGTGTATAGATTATCGAGCAACAAAGAAAATAACAATAGCATTATAGAGATTCAAATGAAGTCGTCTGAGAGACTTTTGATATCTCAGGATGAATTGAAAGACAATGGTTGGATTTTTACAAACAATACTGAAAGAAAGCTTTTCAATAAAATCAACGAATTGGGTGAATACAGACTTGATGAATTGTGTGATTGTAACCAAGGTATAATAACTGGATGCGATAAGGCATTTATTGTCGATAAGAATATGATAGTGGAAGAAGGTCTAGAAAACGATATTATAAAGCCGTGGATAAAGAATAGTGAGGTTAAAAAATATAGACCTCCAATTGCTTCTAAATATATCTTATATACTGACAAAATTAAAAATATAGAAAACTATGGAAATATAATAAAACACATAACACCATATAAAAAGAAACTTGGCAATAGGAGAGAATGTAAAAAAGGAGCAAGAGAGTGGTATCAGCTGCAATGGGGGAGAAACATAGAAGTTTTTAATCGTACGAAGATAATATTCCCATTTAAATCAAGTACAAATGAATTTACTTTATCCTACGATGAAATATGCTGTAGTGCAGATATATATATCATCAGCATGAAAAAGCATTCTGTTAAAGATATTTCGTTAGAGTATGTGCTTGGTTTTTTGAATTCTTCAATATTTGAATTCTATTTTAAATGTGTCGCAAAAAAGTTAAATGATAAACTTTACGAGTATTATCCAAATAAGCTAATGAATTTGAGAATAAGGGTAAGTACAGATAATAATAGAGAAAGAATAGAAGATCTTGTAACTAGTGTCATAAAAAAATATTCTATATTAAAAACAATAGAAAGTAATAAATATGAGAATAAAGATGCCATATATAAGCAAAGAATAATTAGTGAGATAAATGAAAGTGTTGATGAAATAAATAAAAGTTTTTATAAACTATATGGTATTAGTGACGAAGAGATAGCTACAATTGAGAGTAAAATAACATTCTAATATAAGAAAAAATTAATTGTAAGAATTTATCTTCAAAAGGGTGTATTTTTATATGGGAATAGTTCAGTTGTCAGATTATAAAGTTGAACTTGCTGGTAAAATTTGCTTAGATAGATTTGAAAATGATATAATGTTGATATTTAACAACTTTAGCACAAAATCAGTTATGCAAATTATAGAGCTGATTAAAAATGATATAAAGGTATCTGAAGAAATAGGTATAGTTTTTGATGTTAGCTTTCTTAGAATTTTTTGTACTATGTATTTAGGACTTGCTTGGAGTATGTATAAAAAGGGCAGAAGCATTCAAAAACAGGAAAACTATATTAATGTCATATTACAATTAAATGATTACACCAGTAATTCCGAAATGCCTGTCGAATATATTTTAAGAGATGAGTATGTTGATGTTGCTAAGGCAATATCTTTAAGGTATTATGACTTATATCTTAATCATCATATAAATGATATGATGGCAAGGATGGATATTGGACTACATCCTAGAATCGAGAATGTGGAACAACTAAGGACGTTTGTCCTAGATATTCTTTACAGATTTGGGATAAGAATATTATTAATAGGTATTTTAGATGAATACAAAGAAAGTAACAGTTAATGGAACTTTTTTTCTCTGCTTTACGTCTAAATACTTAGGTACAAGCTTAAAGGAGGACTTTTTATGAAGAGAAAATACTTGGTCGTTTTTTTAGTAGTGTATGTTATTACATTTTTCAACTTTGAAACAGCTTTAGCTAACAGATATTTTTTTGATACTTATGGACATTGGGCTGAAGAAGCAATAATTTGGGGGACGAATAAAGTAAGCTTGTTTAATGGGTATGAAGATGGAACATTTAAGCCTAATGACAGTATTAGTAGAAGTGAATACATTTCAATACTTTGCAGAGTTGCAAAGAGTCAAGGTGTTATTAATGATAAGAAAAGTAAACTTATGTTAGATAGTACTATGGAAACTACTGATAATGCAAGGCTATTAAACTATAAAGATATGAGCGACTCATTTTGGGGATATAAAGATATTCGAGAAGTAGCTATGTTTATTAATAATATTAACGGAGAAATGAAATTTAATAATATTTTTCCAGGTGATAAATTTGAACCAAACAAAGATATAACTAGAGAAGAAGCTGTGATGGTATCATATTTCTTTATAACTCCCGCTGCTGAAGATGAAAGCAAGGAGTTTTCAGATATAAATGATAATTATTTATATAAAGAACAAATTTATCAATTAGCTAATAATGGGATAATCGAGGGGTATGCCGATAATACCTTTAAGCCTAAGAACGGTATTACAAGAGGAGAAGCAGCGACAATTATAAAAAGAATATTTGATGATATGGAATATGCTAATACCCTGTATTTAAATGGAATTCAGTTAGTTGAGTCTCCTGATGTGTCTACATATCCTCTTTTTGGAGAATACAATTCGAGAAAATTAGAAGAGAATGATTTATTATATAAAAGAGCTATAGAAACATTGGAATACGAATCTATTGTGGGAACTATACCATATGAAGAGAAGCACTTATATGATTCAAATCCAGTTGAAACACTAAAGAAATTAAAGAAATCAGAATACTGGAATAAAATTGGAGTGAATTATTACTTAGTTAAATATGATAAAATGAATACTACAGACAAGGATAAACTAATTAGAGAAATGATTAAATCATATCTTGATGGTACAATTATTGAAGACAGTGAATTAATGTTAGTATTTAGGGAGGCTATTAGCCTAGGAGAAGATAAAAATTTGATATTAGAGGGACTAAATAAATGGACCAATAATGCTACTAATAATGTATATAAGTATAATTCGTTATATATGACATCTGAAATATTGGCATATCAAAGTCAGTTTGAAAAAGCAATTAAAATATACGATATAGATTTAGAAGGAGCTAGCTTTGAAACACAGAAAAAGTTTTTTATGAACAAAGCGTATATTTATTTGTTAGATAACAACTTAAAAGGTGCTGAAGCAACTCTAAGAGAAGGATGGCAAGCTGTGAAAAATAATGTCCAGTATTTTCAGAATAGAACTCAAACCGACAAGCAATTCACAGGTGCAATAAAAGAGGTACTTTTGCAGAAAAAAATATATCAAAATAACTAGAGATTATGAATAACTATATGATGAAGAATGAAGGGAAGATACTCATGTTTAGAGTACTGACTAAAGCTTTGATATTTAAAGATAATAAGCTACTTATGTTAAAAAGAAAACTTGGTTCAAGCTTTGCTGGTGGAACATGGGATATACCAGGAGGTAAGATGGAGTTTGGAGAACAGCCTGAAAATGCATTAGTAAGGGAAGTATATGAAGAAACATCTCTTAAAATAGAAATATTGGATATTTTAAGCATTAGCTCGGGAGTAAATAAAGTAAAAAGAAATCAATATATAACGATTGTATATATATGTAACTATGTTTCTGGCTCAGTTTCTATAAACAGTGAAAACATTGACTATGAATGGGTAGATGCAGATAAAGCAGATAAATACGAGAAGATATACTATTTAAAAGAGGCAATAGAAAAATATAAAGAAAAATATAATAACTAGTACGTTGACAAATTTTTAACGTTAGCATATTATTAAGTTGTGAAAACTTGGAAGGAGGGGGACACTATGTTTAGTAATATTGACGAGGTTAAAAGTTTTTGTCAAAATGAAAACATAAAGATCATTGATTTCAAAGTTGGGGATTTATCAGGGAGATGGCATCACTTATCAATACCTGTAGAGAGGTTTGATGAGAAAATAATGGTTAAAGGGATTGGATTTGATGGTTCAAGCTACGGCTTTTTGACTGTTGAGAAGTCAGATATGGTGTTTAAACCTGATATCACAACAGCCTTTATTGATCCATTCTGTAAAGTTCCAACAGTAACTATGTTAGCTGATATTTATGAGTTGGGAAATGAAATTACGAGATTTGAAGGGGATCCTAGATACATAGTAGAAAAAGCAGAAAGATATTTGAAGGAAACAGGGATTGCAGATGAATATATTATTGGGCCAGAGCTCGAATTCTATGTTTTTGATCATGTTTCATATGATACAAGAGGTCATTATCAGGAAGTGATGATTGATAGCCAACAGGCTTATTGGAATGCTTCAGAGAAAGAATATCAAAACCTGGGGTATAAGGTCGGACTACAAAACGGTTATCATGTGGACATCCCTAATGATATAACAAATGATTTGAGATCTGAAATGGTTACAATGCTTGAAGATATGGGAATCAAGGTGAAGTACCATCATCACGAAGTTGGTGGAGCTGGACAGTTAGAAATAGAGGTCGAATCAGGTGACTTATTAAAGATGTCTGATAATACATTAGTTATGAAATATATCATTAAAAATTTAGCTATCCATAGAGGAAAAACAGCAACATTTATGCCTAAACCTCTGTTTGGTGAAGCTGGAAGCGGGATGCATGTTCATATGCAGTTATTCAAAGAGGGCACTCCTGTATTTTACGACGAAAATGGTTACTCAGGACTAAGTAAAGAAGCTATGTATTATATTGGTGGAGTATTGAAACACGCTCCTGCACTTTTAGCATTTACTAATCCTAGTACAAACTCATATAAGAGGCTAGTACCTGGGTTTGAAGCACCTGTTAGCATTTGTTTTGCTACGGCTAACAGAAGTTCAGTAATAAGAATACCAGGCTATGCACGAAAACCTGAAGATAAGAGATTCGAGTTTAGACCGTCTGATGCAACTGCAAATCCATATTTAGCATTTTCTGCACTTTTGATGGCAGGACTTGATGGTATAGTAAATAAAATAGATCCTACAAAAGAAGGTTTTGGGCCTTATGATGTGAATGTGTTTGATCTTCCTGAAGAAGAAAAATCAAAAATAAAAGCGTTGCCAAAATCGCTAGAAGAAGCTGCAGATGCACTTGAAAATGATTATGAATTTCTTTTAACAGGTGGAGTTTTTACTCGTGAGATAATAACTAATCAAATAAACAGGATAAAAAATGAAGCAAAAAAGGTAAATATAATACCTCATCCAAAAGAATTTGAGTTATACTATGACATATAGTCTTAAAAATACACATTAAAATAGAATTCAAATAGCCTAGACGTGTCTTTTTAGGGTATAATAGTATTGTCTAAAAGTGGCTTTTATCTAGCCACTTTTAATATTTGAAAAAGACATGGTACAATAGTACACTATATATGACACTATTTTGAAGGGAGATAACTATGGAAAAAGATTTTGTAATGAATAACCAAGGAATGAGTAACCTATCTGATGACCAGTTAATGGTAGCTATAAAAGATATTAATGAACTTCAAATAAGAAATATAGCATTTACGGCTTTTGCAGATGCATTACTAAATAATATAAAGCTAAGAGAAAAAATTATTAAAGAAAGTGACTTGATTTCTGAACTGGAGAAAGAGGATAAGCGTTTTAAAGATATCTTAAGCAAGCTTGAGGATAGAGTGATAAAGTTAGATATGTTGAAAGATATAAAAAATTTGAATGATAATATAGGTTTAGAATATTACAAGGCATTAAGAAAGGAAATTATAAAGCTGCTAAAAAGTATATCAGCTTATTCAACTGAAATATCAGTTGTAGGTGAAATATCTGGTGATATTATATACAAGGATACAGTTAAAAATAAATATATAAGTCCAAAAGATATTGATGTTACTAATTTTTATAACAGCGTGTCTAATTTCTTAATGGAAGATACGCACCTGCTAAAGGAGAAAGTTATGAGTATAACTAGTGTAATTCCGGTTAGAGTTACAAAAACAAAGTATTACGATATTTTATCAAAAGCACTTAAAAAGTCCTTATACAATAGTGACAAAGGGAAAATAGAAACTATACTAAAAAGATACAGAGCAGTGTTTAATGGTTCATTAGAATCTGAATATGGACTTTATTTCAACAAATATTTTTTAGTTTCGCAAGAATGCAAAAACTATGTATTTACTGATGCCACAAATGATGAGATAAAGAATCTCTATAAAAAATCATATGATACAATACTTGAAATGGGTAGAATAGCAAATATTATAATGGATTATGGTATCATAGTGAATAAAATAATTGTTGTTAACCTTTTAAAAGACAGTATGCTAGATGATAATATGCAGCAGAAAGTTCAAGATGCAATAACTGCTTGGGAAAATTATAACCAAAACAACAACCATCAAAATAAGAAAAATGTACTTGAATTACTTAATAAATTTACAAAAGATGTAGAGATTGATTTTAATGATAAAAATATTAAGCTTCAAGAGTTAAGCATAGAGAGCTTCAAGAGAAAAATGGATATAAATGAGTCTACGAAAAGCAAGTTAATGACTACTCAATATGCTTTAGCTTATTTGAATGATTACGCATTAGAAAAAGAAGAATTTTCAATAATTGAACAGAATAATTCTGTAGAAAATGATTACCTTGATCAAGCAATAAATAATCTAATTCAGTTTTTAGACAGAAATATTAAGGATATGGATAATGTTAAAAGAAAAGCTAGAATGAGAAGATTACTATCATTAACTGATTTCCCATTCGAAAATCCTGACGAGTTCTTTAATTATTTATCTAATAGCATTGAAATGACTTCAGATAAATCAGAGCAATTTGCTTTAATCAATAAGATAAATGAAATAATGCAAAGCTATAGAGCTAACAGGAGTAGAGGATAAGAATGAGTGAAATAAGTTTAAGAATCAATAAAGTGATACTACACATACTAGATAAAGATGCACAAATGCCTATACTTTCAGAAAAAGAGCATCCATTAGATAAATCTGAAATAATAGAATTTCTTCAGAAACATATATCTAAAGCACTTGAAGACAGCTCTTTAAAAAAAGCTTGCTTTAATGAAGAAGGAAGTGCATTGAAACAACTATGTGAAAAAATAAATGCTACTGATACTGAATTTGTCAATGTATCTAATGAAGTAGCAAACAGGCTTTATGACATCGTACTATCAAATCCTGAAGTGTCATCTGCTGATTTGATATGTGTATTATTTGAACTAAATGAAGCACCTTACTTAGGAATACTTAAGTTTAACTACAGAACATCGTTCATTCATTATGTTGAATATGATGATTCTACAAGAGTAAATACAATTTTAAAGCAAAGAACAGCTCTTCCAAATGACAGTAGTAGATTAGATGAATGCGCATTTATAAATCTTGATGACTTTAGTATGATTGTAGTCGAAAAAAAAGTTGAAATTAATGGTGAAAAGCAGTACTATTTTTCAAATATGTTTTTAGAATGTAGATGTAAGATTTCTGATAAGGAGAAGGTAAGAGCATTTAATAAAGCTAATCAAAAATTTAATAAAGAATACTTTGATAGCGATGTAGCTAAGCTAGGAGATATAAAAAAAGCAGTTAAGGATAGTATAGAAGAAAGTGGAGTAATTGATGTAGAGCAGGTTGCGCAGGATGTTTTCAAAGGCAATCCTGAAATGAAAAATACTTATGTACAGCACATACAGAAAGCTGGTTTTGATGATAAGAAGATTGAACTAAAGAAAGAATTAGGAGAAAAAGCATTTACAAAACAGAGAATTAAAACAGATACTGGTATTGAGATAAAATTACCTATTGACTATTGTAACAACAAAGATGTGTTAGAGTTTATTAATAATCCAGATGGTACTATATCAATACTCATTAAAAATATTAATAAGATTGTTGACAGATAAAACGACCAAATTTGGTCGTTTTTCTATTTGTGGTTATATTATTGAGAAAACCTGACAATAATATATAGGTGAGATAGGAGGGATAGCATGTCATTCAAAGTGGGGATTCCACAAGGATTACTTTTTTATGATTATTATCCGCTGTGGAAAGAATTCCTAAACGAACTAGATGTAGAAGTTGTATTATCATCTAAGACAAATAAAAACATATTAAATCAAGGTGTCATGTCTTGTGTTGATGAAGCTTGTTTACCAGTTAAGGTCTTTCATGGCCATGTTAATGAACTAAAGGATAAAGTCGACTACCTTTTTATACCTAAAATTATAAGTATATATAAAAAGGAGTATATTTGTCCTAAATTCTTAGGATTACCTGAAATGGTTAGAAATTCTATATCAGATTTACCACCAATAATTGATATAGAAATAAATTTGAAAAATTCAAATTTCAAATTAGTAAATGCAGTTGTAGATTCCGGAAAATACTTTACAACTAATCTATTTAAAATAGGAAAGGCATATAAAAGAGCGTATGAACACTATGCAAATTATACAAAGCTTATAAACAAAGGAGTAATACCGATTGATGCAATAAAGATGTATAACAAAGTAATAAAAGATATAAATACAAATCAAGCAAAGGATTTAAGTATTATGGTCATTGGCCATCCGTATAATATATATGATGAGCATATAAGTATGAATCTTTTAAGTAAGCTTAAAAATAAAGGTATAAATGTTATAACATCAGAGATGATAGACACTCAAAAAATCAATTACTTTTCATCACAGCTGCCGAAAAGGATGTTTTGGAGTTTTGGAAGGAAAATAGTAGGATCTGCATTTTACGTAATGGAGACACAAAAGGTAAATGGTGTTATTTATGTGTCCTCTTTTGGATGTGGACTTGACTCAATATTAATAGATATCGTACAAAGAAAAGCTAATGCTCTCAAAGTTCCATTTACTTTAATGACAATAGATGAGCACACAGGTGAAGCAGGAATAAATACTAGGCTCGAAGCTTTTATTGATATGATTAAATGGAGGGCTAGAAATGAAAATTACATTTCCACACATGGGTAATACATATATTGCTGCTAAGGCTTTGCTTGAGGATTTAGGGAATGAAGTTATTCTACCTCCTAGATGCAGTAAAAGAACACTTGAAATAGGTACAAAATATTCTCCTGAAACTATATGTTTACCACTTAAAATAAATATAGGTAATTATATTGAAAGTATTGAAAAAGGAGCAGATACGATAATTATAACGGGAAGCTGCGGACCATGTAGATTTGGGTATTATTCAGTAATGGAAAAATCTATATTGGATGATCTAGGCTATAATGCAGACATTATTGTATTTGATCCTCCTGATGGAAGGCCTTTGGAACTAGTAAAAAGAATTATGAAAGCTACAAATACCAAGAGTTTGTATAAGATAGTTAGGAGTGGTAAGAGAGCTCAGAGGGTCCTTGAAATGGCTGATGAACTAGTAGATTTGTCAAACAAAAGAAGGGCTATTGCATATGACAGCTATAAAATAGATATAATAATGGATGAATTTTATAAAAATATTGAATATGTACATGGTGTTGACGGTATTTTAGAACTAATAAAAAACACAGTTGATAAAATTAATAGCATCGATGTAGATCATGACAGGAATCCTATTAGAATAGGGATTATTGGGGAGATTTATACAATTATCGAACCTTTTGTAAATTTAGAAATTGAAAAAAAGCTAGGGCACTTTGGTGTTGAGGTAGATAAAGCACTTACTCCAAGTAAATGGTCTAAACATCATATTTTTTCAGCTCCTTTTGGAATGAAAGAAGAAAAAATGAAAGCTAAGGCAGCAAAGCCATATTTAGGCACGCTAGTTGGCGGACATGGAAGAGAGACTATAGGCAGTGCTATTCTGTATGCAAAAGAAAATTATGATGGAGTAATTCAAATACTTCCACTCACCTGTATGCCTGAAATTGTGGCTGAAAGTATATTACCTACTATTCAAAAAGACTTTAATATACCTATATTAACATTAGTTGTTGATGAAATGACTGGAGAGGCAGGATATTTAACTAGGTTGGAAGCATTTGTTGATTTGCTAAAGAAGCGAAGGGAGGACAACAAAATTGAAAGCATGTTACTTAGGGGTTGATGTTGGTTCGGTAAGTACAAACATCGTATTAGTAGATGAAGATAATAAAGTAAGATATAAAACTTATTTAAGAACACAAGGGAAACCTATAGAAGTTTTACAAAAAGGATTAAAAGAAATGAAGAATCAAATTAGTCAATTTGCAATAAAAGGGGTAGGAACAACAGGCAGTGGTAGACACCTAGCTAGTATAATATTAGGAGCTGATATAGTAAAGAATGAGATTACATCCCATGCGATTGCTGCAATTAATTATATAGACGGCGTAAGAACAATACTTGAGATAGGAGGACAAGATTCAAAAATAATAATAATAAGAGATGGTATAGTGACTGATTTTGCTATGAATACTGTATGTGCAGCAGGAACAGGTTCTTTTCTTGACAGACAAGCAGCTAGACTTGGAATTGAGATACAAGAATTTGGGAATATGGCATTGAAGTCTCAGAACCCAGTTAGGATAGCGGGCAGATGTGCTGTATTTGCTGAATCAGACATGATACATAAACAACAGCTTGGACACAATCAAGAAGATATAATTAGTGGATTATGCGAAGCCTTAGTTAGGAACTACTTAAGCAATGTAGGCAAAGGTAGAGATATTCAAGGTAAAGTAATATTTCAAGGTGGAGTAGCTGCAAATGTAGGAATTAAAAAAGCATTTGAAAAAGCATTAAACCTAGAAGTCATTGTACCAGATAATTATGATGTTATGGGAGCTATAGGAGCAGCTATTCTTGCAAGAAATGAAGTTAAGCAGAAAGGATACACTGCCTTTAGAGGTATTGATATATCTGATATTGATTATACAGTTAAGGGATTTGAGTGTAGTGATTGCTCTAATATGTGCGAAGTTATCGAGATATCTTCTGAAAGCAGTTTGATAGCAAGATATGGGGATAAATGTGGGAAATGGACTAATAGCCTAAAGCTACACGACCAAAATTTGGCATAGAGCGGATACTAAAAGTATCCGTTTTTTAATGCAAATCATATTGGTGACTATCAAAAATATATGTGCTATAATATGACTAATTAAACTAGAAAGGATGACTTTATGAGAGATAGTTGCCTCGACAATGAACATGTAGATACTATAAAAAATTCTCCCAAATGGGATTTCAGACAAACCTTTAAAAATGGGCTTATAAGTGGACTTAAGACGACATGGCTATTAACTAAGATAATTGTTCCTGTTTATTTTTTTGTAACACTTCTTAAATATACACATATTTTAGAATTCATTGCTAAGATATTTGAACCAATAATGAGATTTGTCGGGTTACCTGGAGAGGCAGCAATAGTATTGGTGCTAGGTAATACAGTTAATTTGTTCGCCGCGGTAGGAGCAATAGCTGGACTTACTTTAACATCAAAGCAAATCACAATAATAGCTGTTATGCTTTCATTTTCACATAGCTTATTTATGGAGACAGCTGTTGCTAAGAAAACTGGAATAAGTGTTAAAATTGTTTTAGGAATTAGATTTGCTTTAGCTATAGCCTCTGGAATAGTACTTAATATTTTGTTATAGAGGAGATGAATCCATTGGATATTGTGAATATGATGAAGGAAGGCACCATTGGGAGTTTAAGCGCTGTATTTAATATTGCTAAAATAGTTATACCTCTCATGATAATGATGCAGTTCCTAAAGGATTTAAAAGTATTAGACATGATATCAAACTTTATGGAGCCAATGGCAAAGTTCTTTGGTATTTCAAAAAAATCTACGTTTCCTTTAGTAATTGGATTAATTCTAGGACTTGCTTATGGAGCAGGAGTTATAATTAATACTGCAAAAGAGGGGGAGCTTTCAAAAAGAGATTTATATTTAGTAGTCATCTTTCTTGTTGCATGCCACTCTGTAATAGAAGATACACTGATATTTGCCGCAATTGGTGCAAATGGATGGTTATTATTAGGTACACGACTTGTAATAGCAATATTACTAACTGCGTTTGCTGGCAGACATATCGACAAAATTATCAAAAATCTCTAAAAATCCTTCGAAATGAAGGATTTTTTTATTACTTATCGAATTATATATTTAGTCATATTGATTAGTCATATTAAAAAGGGGAGATTATATTGCCACTTATAAGTATCGATGAAGTAAAAACAGGGATGGTACTTAATAAAAACGTTGAAAATATGGATACAGGTATAATTTTGCTCGCAAGTGGAACTGTACTAAATAGAAGAAACATAGCTAATCTAATAAATCAGGGGATAAGATATGTAGATGTGTTTGAGAAAAAAAATGACGAGAAGACTTATTTTGTAGTTGAAGATGATTGCTTTTATCAAAAATATGGTGAACTTATTGATAGTACAAAAAATGTGCTCAATAACGTTAAGCTTGGTAAGAAGATTATAGTTACAGAGATTAGTGATGTAGTAGATGATATGATAGATGAAATTACCAAAATTAACAATATATTGGCTAGAATACGACAACTAAAAGATAGTAATGATTATACATTTAAGCATTCAATAAATGTGAGTCTGTTAGCTACCATGGTAGGAAAATGGTTAGGATATACTGACGTGGAGTTAAAGCAAATCTCTCTTGCAGGATTATTTCATGATATAGGAAAGATGAAAATATCTGATAATATTATAAATAAACCAAATAAATTAAATGACAAAGAATTTGAGCTAGTAAAGAGGCATACTATTTATGGATATAATATTCTAAAGGAAACTATAGGAATAAGTAAAAATATATCTTTAGCAGCATTACAGCACCATGAAAGAGAAGATGGGAGCGGGTACCCACTAGGGGTTAAGTCTGATAAAATTCATGAGTATGCAAAAATTATAGCTGTTTGTGATGTATTTGATGCTATGACATCTAATAGAGTATACAAAGGAAAGGATTCACCATTTTTAGTAGCAGAGCATATTGCTAGCAACAGTTTTGGAATACTTGACGGAAGAGTGTCTACTACATTTTTGAAGAATATTTCAAAGTTTTATGTTGGGAACATTGTAAAGCTTTCTACTGGTGAAATTGGAGAAATCATATATGTTTATAATCAGATTCCAACTAGGCCAGTAGTTAAAGTAGATGATAAGTATATAGATTTATTGACTGAAAAAGATATAAATATAATAGATGTTATCAATTAAAAAGCAGAATCAAATCTAATGATTTGATTCTGCTCTTTGTTAGGGTTACTCTATTTCTACTTCATCTAGGCTTTCTGCACTGCAACAACGTGGCTTCTTCTCATCAATTTGCTTAGGGAAAAGTGTAGGGAATGAACTACAAATTGGTGATATTTCTGCAGAAAGAACTGGAAATCCTGTTGACAGAACACAAAGTTGTACTGGTACTACAATTTTCTTTTCGCAGGTTACGCAAAGAGCAATTAATAGATTTATTTTAACTGCTCCTGTTACTGGATTAATGATTATGTCTCTCATAATACTATTAGTTGCTAATCTTGGTTCACAGTCAAGGTTACAGAATTCTGCGAATCTTGGTAAGAAAGCACCATCAAATACTGATGGAAGACATAGCTCGAAGAAGTTTGTCAAAAGTAATGGATTTTCTGGTGTTGCAACAGGTATATTAGCTGATAAAGTAACCTCACATTCTTTTTCACAATCATCAGTAAATACAACATCTATTTCTACTATGACATTACCTGTAATCTTTATGTTCTGAGTACCAAATATTGGAGTACCTTTACATAATTCATCGCAATCCTGTGTATCTGCATATATGATTCTTTCACTAGCTAACCCATCAGGTCCAATAACTTTTACAGGCTTACCACATTCATTTTCTACGAACTCTGCGCCTGAAAGAGTAGTTTCTGGTATAGCAACTAAATTAGCTGGATCATTTATATTTTGCGGATTAAAGAATTTTTTACATCTTATTGCTAACACTCTAATAATTCTAGCACCTCTTCCTAGTGCAGGAGTAAAAGGTTGATTGGTTACAGTTCTTATTCCTTGTAGGTTAAATAGTGCAGCATCATATACTTTCTGAACATATATAGGCTCAGCTTTAACTTTTCTTAAAGTACCGTCAAAATCGCATCCTGTTGTAGCATTACAGCATTTATCAGGTAAACCAACACTTATTGGTCCTTGTTTATTACCACAGCCCATTTATTAATCCTCCCTTTTTATAGATTAGGAATAACTCTTCCCACTTTTAATATATTCATAATAAAAAGCTTTTGTTACACTGATATAAAAAACAGTAATATATATACTTGAAAAAAAATAGAATAGTATGAAGACTAAAATTTAATTTCATATAATCATGATATGATGGATAGAAGCCATTTGTTCCTTAATAACAAAGCTATAGGGGGGGTTGCATTGGGGTTCATAAATCAAAACAATTGTTTAGTCAATGATAGCATCGGTAATATCTATGTTTTTAACTGGAGTGAACATGGTATCAAGTTGTTAACCTATACCAAGACATCTGGTCAAGTAAATAACAAGATAGTGGTAGAAGATAGTATTGACGAATATGATGTAACAATTGATGAGAATGATACAATATACTTGGTTTGTCAGAAAGAAGATGGAAGTATTATATTATTACTTTATGATAATGATACATGGGACGAGAGCATAATTGCGGAATCCTTTAATTCCCGATTATACAATCTGAACATTATTCGTACTAATAGTAAACTCCATATAATTTACTGTGTTTCATCAAACGAAGACCCAAATAGACTTAAAATATATCACCATTATTTACAGGATGATAATTGGGTTACACATGAGGTGGAAGAAATATCGAAAAAAGAAATATTAAACTCATTTCAAATAATTACTAGAGGCGATGAAATTATATTAGGCTACTATAATCTAATTGGAAATTTTGAAGAAGTGTTTATAAAAGTATTTAATATAAATAATAGTACATGGACTGAATCTATCCAGATTACATCAAAGCAGACAACAAAACTGTATATTGATTTATTGCTTACTAAAGATGGTTATATAAATATAACCTATAGTGAATATAAGAATGGAAACCTAACAATAAAATTTGAAAAATATAAGCTTTTGGAGAATAATAGCATAAAGATATGTGAAAATGTGATATCTAATCCTTCAAACTGTATGTACCCAACGTTAGTATATAGCCAAGGAATGCTTTGGAATATTTGGACAGAATACGATAACGTAGTTAGCTGTTTTTCTGATGACAACGGATTGAGTTGGAGTCTACCACATCTATGGACGGAATCTAAGAATAACGACTTTACAAGGTATAAATTCATTTCAAATGATGTTAATACTAATATTAATCACAATTTAAATCATTCATTTGGATTCTTAGGCAGTGAAATTACTTTTATTGGATTTGGTAATATTGAAGATGCAGTAGAGATACCATTGAAATCTAAAAAAAAAGAAAAAACCGTTGATCGCCAAGACCTAAGTGGTAGAGGTAAGAAGAAAGCAATTAAAGAAAAGGGAGATGCAGAAATGGAGAAGGAGATTGTCAGCTTAAAAGAAAATATGCAGAGCTTAGAGCTACATGTCAAAAAACTCGAAAACTATATAAAAGATAGCAACGATGAAAAAGATAATAATTATAGTAGCGAAGTAGCAAAATATGCAAATAAAATCGAAGACATTGAAAAGCGTCTAGATGAGATAGAATCATATATTTTTAGAAGACGACGTAACAATCCATTTTTTAGTTCCAGGGAGTAGTTGTATATAAATAGAAGTGGCATATGCCACTTCTATTTATAACTTTTAGTATAAACATCTCTTTCAAACATTTCTTTAATTTTTTCAACATTGCTTGTTATGCTCAAGGCAAGCATTAATTTGATTCTTGCTTTTTGGCCAGGTAAATTGCTACCAAATATCGTTCCTACATTTCTTAGATTTTTTCCACCACCTGGATATCCATAAGTATCTAACACCCTTCCAGTAGGGCACCTGGAGACAATGACAACAGGTATATTTTTCTCTATACATTTTTTTACTCCATCAAACATTTCAAAAGGGATATTTCCCCTGCCTAATGCTTCAATTACAATACCTTTATATCCAGAATCAATGCAATAATTAATTAAATCAGAGTCCATTCCGGCTGCGCATTTTAAGAGAGCTACTTTCGGCTCAATATTTTCAGTTTCTATGTGGTCATGGTTGATTATGTCTCTATAAAAAATTACTTCGTCATTATCTACTATTCCTAGAGGACCAAACTCAGGAGATTTAAAAGTATCTAATGATAAGGTGTTTGTCTTTGTTACCTCTGAAGCTGCATTTACTTCGTTATTCATAACAACAAGCACACCTTTATTTCTAGCCTCTTTAGATATGGCAGTACATATTGCTGCAGAAAGATTGCTAGGACCATCATATCCAAGCTCAGAAGAGTTTCTCATTGCTCCTGCTACTATTATAGGTTTTTCGGACTTTATAGTTAAATCTAATAGATAGGCAGTCTCTTCAAGTGTATCAGTTCCATGTGTTATGACTACACCAGTAATATCATTTCTAGAAATCGTTTTCTTTGTTAAGCTTAAAAGTTCTATCATTTTATGAGGCGTTACATGAGGGCCTGGTAATTTACCGAAGCTAATTACTTCAATCTCGGCAACCTTTTCAATATTTGTAACCATTGCCATTATTTCCTCACTTGATAATGCTGGTATAGCAGCATTCAATCTAGGATCTACTTTCATTGAAATTGTTCCGCCAGTAAATATTACAGCCACCTTGTTAGACAATTTTAAGACCTCCTTATATTAGTTTAAAACAAATTACCTTTTTTATTTTAACATATAGTTCTTATAAAAACATTAAAATACAATAATAAAAAATACAGTAATAAAAAAGAAAAACAAAAAAAGACTCATTCGAGTCTTTTTTTGTGCATTCCCATCACAGGATGCGAAGTAAAACCGTTCAAAAGGGGTATTGGGAATAGAGATCTTATTTGAGGTTACCAGGGGGATAACCACAAACAAATTATAACAAAATGCGACATAATCTGCAATACTTTTTATGAAAATAATTATAATTTTTTTGTTTTCATTATTAACTTTTAAGTTTTGTGAATTTCTTATATAATAGAAATGCAAAATATATTGAAATTCTTAAAATATTATATAAAAAATATTGTTTTATATAATAATACTTATAAAAGGTTATATATAAGGCATTTTAGTAATAAATTTAATATTTTAATATTATCTTGTGTAAATAGATAGCTAGAGGTGATTAAATGAAAGTATATTTAGATAATAGTTCAACTACAAGGCCAAGGGACGAGGTTATAGATGAAATCAACCATATGCTAAAAGTTGATTTTGGTAACCCATCATCATTGCATAGAATGGGACTTGAAGCTGAGAAACGAATAGAGGGCTCTAGAACTATTATAGCTGACTATTTAGGTGTTAGAAAAGATGAGGTGTTTTTTTCTTCGGGCGGTACAGAATCTAATAATGTGGCAATACAAGGATTAGTGAACAAATATTCGAAACGAGGAAAGCATATTATTACGTCAAAGATAGAACATTCATCAGTTTTAAATACTGTAAAACAATATGAAGATAGAGGATATAGAGTTACGTATCTCGATGTCGATGAACATGGAATTATTGATTTAGAACAACTAAGGCAGAGTATAGATAACGAGACCATTCTTGTTTCTGTTATGTTTGTTAACAATGAAATTGGAACTATTCAGCCTATTGAAGAAATAAGAAAAATAATTAGTAAGAGAAACAAAGATATCAAGCTTCATGTGGATGGAATACAAGCTTTTGGTAAAATTGATATGGATATTAAAAAACTAGGTATAGATGTTTTTACATTTAGTAGTCATAAAATACACGGTCCTAAAGGGGTAGGAGGGATATATGTAAGAAAAGACATAATGCTTGCTCCAATAATTTTCGGAGGAAATCAAGAAAAAGGCTTAAGGTCAGGTACTGAAAATGTACCAGGTATAGTTGGCTTAGGTAAAGCAGTGGAGATAATTAATGAAAACCATGTAAGCGAGAAAAAAAATATTTTAGATATAAAAAAATATTTTGCAGATAAAGTCATGGAAAATATTGAGGATATTATAATTAATAGCTTCTTAGACGATAGATGTGCTCCACACATATTAAATATATCTTTTTTAGGTGTTAGAGGAGAAGTATTGCTTCACTATCTTGAGGATGAAGGTATATTTGTTTCAACTGCATCAGCGTGTTCGTCACACAGCAAAGGAAAAAGTCATGTATTAGCATCTATTGGACTAAGTGATAGAGAAATAGAAGGAGCTATTAGATTTAGCTTTGCATATTCTAATTCACGTGATGAAATTGAATATGTTGTTGATAGATTAAAAAAATCTGTTTTTGAGATTAGAAAAATAACTATGAGGTGATTATTTTGGATAGAGTAGTAAGTGTTAGTTTTGGTGAAATTGCATTAAAAGGACTTAATCGGTCATATTTTGAAAATAAATTAGTTAGGCATATAAAAAATGCTATAAAAGATTTAGGAAAATCGAAAATATATAAGGAATTAGGGAAAATTTTTATTGAAGCAAATGAACAGAATATTGATACTATAACAAATAGATTAAGAAAGGTTTTTGGTATAGTATATATAAGTCCATGCTATAGAATTGAAAAAGACATAAATGAAATAAGTGAAAGTGCAAAAAGAGTGCTAGAAGAAGCAGTCATCCAGAAAGGTATAAAGACATTTAAAGTTGAAGTAAATAGAGCAGACAAGAGATTTCCTATTAAATCCCCTGAGCTTGCTAGGGAAGTCGGTGCTCAACTTCTTAAGAGTGTTGAGAACGTTAAAGTTGATGTACATAAACCAGATGCTTACGTACACATAGACATAAGGGATAAGTGCTACGTATATACTGATAAAATAAAAGCTTACGGAGGCTTACCACTTGGAACAAATGGTAAAGGTTTACTATTATTATCTGGTGGAATAGACAGCCCAGTTGCAGGATTCTTAATAGCTAAAAGGGGTGTAGAATTAAGCGCAATACATTATCATAGCTATCCTTTTACAAGTGAGAGAGCTGAGGAAAAAGTTAAAAGTCTTGCAGGTATTTTGTCACGATATTGTGGAAACATAAAGCTATATAGTGTGAATTTACTTAATATCCAAAAGGAAATCAACGAAAAATGTCCTGAAGATGAAATGACTATAATTTCTAGAAGGTTTATGATGAGAATTGCAGAAGCAGTTGCAAAAAAAGAAAATATAGATGCCTTAATTACAGGTGAAAGCTTAGGTCAAGTAGCTAGTCAAACCATTAAAGGCTTGAATGTAACCAACGCATCTGTTCAAATGCCAGTATTTAGACCGTTGATAGGTATGGACAAAGTTGAAATAACTGAGATAGCTAAGGATATAGAAACTTTTGAAACATCTATTTTACCATTTGAGGACTGCTGTACAGTTTTTCTACCAAAGCATCCAGTAACAAGACCAAAGCTAGATGAAATTGAACAGTCTGAAAGCGTGTTAGATGTTGATAAATTAATAAATGAAGCAGTAGATAAAATGGAAGTGCATAATATTATTCCATAAAACAGCTTAACAGCTGTTTTTTTGTTTTATGCGACTCATCATATTAAAACCTTGATATTTCTTTATATTGCCATTGACATATTAGAGGTTAGGTGCTAAATTATAAATATTACAAAAAAGTAACAAATGTGACAAGTTAGTCGACTATTTTATGGATGTATGCCAAGCAATAGAAAGAAAGGGTGGAGATATGAAAAGAGAAGGATTTGGGTCGCGAATTGGTATTATAGCTGCAGCAGCAGGATCAGCAATAGGCTTAGGCAACATATGGAAATTTCCTTATGTAGCAGGTAAAAATGGTGGTGCTGCGTTTATTTTTGTATATTTAATATGTATTATGATTATAGGTATTCCTATTATGTTGTCTGAATTTATTCTTGGTAGAAAAACACAATCAAATGCTGTGAGGACTTTTAAGAAACTAGCTCCTAATAAACCCTGGTATATGACTGGGATAATGGGAGTTGTATCTGCATTTATTATTTTATCTTTTTATTCTGTTGTTGCAGGATGGGTGTTTTCATATATTTCTAGAACTATTACTGGATCTCTTATAAAGGTTGCACCAGAACAGTTAGCAGATTATTTTGGGACAATAATAAGCAATCCTATTGAACCAATAATGTGGCAATTTTTAGTTATATTTTTGACAGCCTCAATTGTTATTGCTGGAGTGAAGGATGGAGTGGAAAAGTACAGTAAAATTCTAATGCCTATATTATTGGGAATATTAGTTATATTAATGTTTCGTTCATTAACACTAAATGGTGCCAATAAAGGTATAGAGTTTTTACTTAAGCCAGATTTTTCATCCTTATCTGCAAAAGGAGTACTGGAAGCTTTAGGACATGCTTTTTTTTCTCTTAGCTTAGGTTTGGGAGCAATGATGACATATGGTAGCTATATAGACAAAAAAGAGAATTTAATATCTACTGCCATACAGGTAACTATTGCTGATACTGGAATTGCTTTGATGGCAGGATTAGTGATCTTTCCAGCAGTTTTTGCATATGGATTTGAGCCTAGTTCTGGACCATCATTATTATTTATAACTTTACCAGCTGTTTTTAGAGAGATGCCGCTGGGAGGCATTTTTCAAGCACTATTTTTTATTTTAGTAGGTATTGCTTCATTAACATCTACAATTTCAATGCTAGAGGTAATAGTTGCCTTTTTTACTGAGGAATTTAATATTAGTAGAAAGAAAAGTACTGTACTATTATCAATAGTAGTATTCATTATAGGTATGCCAAGTGCATTATCATTTGGAGTAATGAGTGATATGAAGATTTTGGGTAAAACGTATTTCGATTTATTTGACTTTACTGCATCAAATATACTTTTACCTTTAGGAGGGTTACTAATCTCAATATTTGTTGGATGGATATGGGGTGCTAATAAAGCTGTTAAAGAAGCAACTAATGACAATACAATTACTTTTAGGATGGCAAATGTATATACCTTTATTACAAAATACATCGCGCCAATTGGAATTCTAATTATATTTTTATATGCAACTGGAATCATAAAGATATAGAAATGAGCCTTAAGGCTCATTTCTTGTTTGAGGAATAAACTAGGACATGCAAGCATACATTATATTAATAATTTTACACAAAAGTAAAAAATAATTTATTATATTGACATTAGTGTCGAATATGATAAAATAAAATCAACGTAGATGTCGAAAAAAGGGAAGGAGATATTAAGTGCCCAAAATAGTAAATTATGATGAGAAAAAGCATGAGATTGCTGAAAATGCTGTTAATGTGTTTATAAAAAATGGATATCATAAAACTAAACTTTCAGATATAGCAAAAAAATGTGGTATGGGTCGAACTACACTTTATCAGTATTTTGAAAACAAAGATGAAATATTTAGCTTTGTAATAAATCATACTTCACTTGAATTCAAGTCATATTTAGAGGAAGTTGTTAATGAAAGAGAGATATCTTTTTTTGATAAGATAAAAAAAATAATTAATGATCTAATACGTGAATCAAGTAATAATAAGCAAATTATTATTATGTTAGAGCTATGGCTTGTGCTAAAAATGGAAAATGCCAAAATAGCAAATGAAATTCGCTTTAATGCACTTGAACTAAGAAGAATGTTCGAATATTTATTGAGTGAAAGTGAGAAGAGAGGCGAAATAAAAAAAGTAAATAATGAAGCTATGGCTAATACACTATATGCATTAGTTGAATCTCTTGTACTACAACAATTCTTATTTTCTGATTTAGATGCTAAACAGTGTATATCTTCTATTGAGATTTTAGTTGAAGGATTAAGGATATAATTTTTTTTAGTTTTTATGGACACGAATGTCTATAAAAACTAAAATGTCAATTTAAATATTGAAAAGGGGGATAATAATGAAATCAGCTAAACAGTTAATTAGCACAGTGTTATTAAAAGAAGGAATAAACTATTTAGAAAAGAATCCAATAGACAATTTTCCCAAATTGTTAAATTGGGCAGATAAAGTAGTTGTTGAAGAAAACCATAAACAAATACTTCAAAATGTAAAACTATTATGGAAGGAAGAAAATAACAACTGGAAAGATTTTATAACTAAAATACTTACAGAGTTACATCCAAATGTAAGAAGAAAATTCATGACTAATTTCTTTTTAAACGCTACTATTTTAGGTATTCCTGATGCAAACAAACTAGAGAAGAAGCACGACTGTAATATCCCTTGGGCTATTTTGATGGATCCTACTGCAGCGTGTAACTTAAAATGCACAGGATGTTGGGCAGCAGAGTATAATAAGTCAGACTCATTAACAAATGAAGAACTAGATAGAATTATAACTGAAGGTAAGCAATTAGGAATTTATATGTACATCTACTCTGGTGGAGAACCTCTTGTAAGAAAGGACGATCTAATAGCTTTAGCAAGAGAACATGATGATTGCATGTTTCTTGCATTCACTAATGCAACATTAGTAGATGAAAAGTTTGCAAAGGAGCTTCAAGAGGTTGGAAATTTTGCTTTAGCTATTAGTGTAGAAGGTTTTGAAGAAGAAACAGATATGAGACGCGGGAAAGGGACATTTAGAAAAGTCATGGCGGCAATGGATATACTAAAGAAATATGGTATTGGTTATGGTTTCTCTACTTGCTATCATAGTAAGAACACTGAAGTTATAGGTTCTGATGAATATATTGAATTTATGCTTGAAAAAGGATGCTTGTTTGGATGGTATTTTACATATATGCCACTGGGGAAAGATGCTGTAATGGAATTATTGTCAACACCTGAGCAAAGAGAATATATGTATCATAGAGTTAGAGAGATTAGAAAAAGCAGACCAATTTTTGTACTAGATTTTTGGAATGATGGAGAATATGTAGAGGGTTGTATTGCTGGAGGGAAAAATTATTTTCATATTAATGCTAGTGGGGATGTAGAGCCATGTGCATTTATCCATTACTCTAACGTAAATATAAAAGAGACAGATTTATTAAGTGCGCTTCAATCTCCATTATTTAAGCAATATGCAACTAATCAGCCTTTTAATCATAACCATTTAAGACCATGTCCACTATTAGACAATCCAGAGAAGCTAAAGCAAATGGTGTATAGCTCAAATGCTTATTCAACACAGCCAATTGACAAGGAATCTGTGGAAGAGCTAACAGAGAAATGTATTGATGTTTCTAATGAGTGGAGCGTGACAGCTGATAGGTTATGGAATGAAAAAAATAACAGATAACATAAAGTGAACTGCCCGCTGCCTATTTGGCAGGGAGCAGTTCACTATGTTATACATTATTCCTGTTAAGAGCTATTTGTTATTGTTAAGAGTACTTGTACTTACTCTAAAACGATAGTTGATATATCCAGCAATTATTATTAAAGTACCACCAAGAAAGCTTAAAAGGTCAGGAACTTCATTCCATATGATGAATCCAATTATTATTGAAAAAACTATATTAACATATGTATATATTGATAGTTCGCCTGCTGGGGCATATCTGTAAGCATATGTTAATAAAAATTGGGCAGTGGTTGCAAATACTCCGATACCAATTAATGAAATTAACTGAATAGCACTAGGAATTGTAAAATTACTAGCAAGCATAATTGGTACTGTTACAAGTGTAGAAAATAAAGTAAAATAGAAAACTATAACATCAGGAGAATCAGTGTGTCTTAAGTGTCTTATTGTTGTATATGCCGAACCAGCGAAAAATGCTGAAGTTAGACCTATTAGTGCAGGTATCAAAGAGAAATTAAATCCTGGTTTGATTACTAATAATGCACCTGCGAATGCTAAAATTATAGTTACAAATTGATTTTTCCTTATTTTCTCACTTAAAAATATTGCAGATAGAATAATAACAAAAAATGGAGACATTTTGTTTAGGATTTCTGCTTCAGCAAGTGGCAATTTAGATATTGCATAGTAGTTGCATGCTACACCTAAAAGTCCGAAAAAGCTTCTTAGAAATAGTGAGCCTTTATTGTTGCCAATAAAAGATTGTTTTTTCTTTATTATTACTAAGCTAGCTACTATAAGCCCTACAGCATTTCTAAAAAACATTTTTTCAACAACACTTATGCCATGTAGTGATTTAACAGTTGCGGACATTAGTGCAAAAAAAAGTGATGCAGATATAATTAATAAAATTCCTTTTGATCTATTTTCCATAGTCTACTCCTTTCTAAACACACAATAGTATTTTACTTCAAAATAGAATTATTATAAAGTCATATATAAAATAAAATTAAAAACAGTTTAATAATAATAAAATATTTGAAATATAAATATAGAGTAATGGAAAAAAGTACTCATTTATAGTAATATATTAAATATACCCTAAAGTTGACTCAAAATAGCATGATATTTAAAGTAAAGGAGAATGTTATAATGAAAAAAGGTTTAATGACTTTGTTTATAGTATTAGCTGTAGTATTGGTTATAGTATTCATATTTGCAGGGAGCTATAACAGTTTAGTTCAGCTTGATGAAGAAACAAATGCTAAATGGGCACAGGTTGAAAATCAGCTTAAAAGAAGAGCTGACTTAATTCCTAATTTAGTAAATACTGTTAAAGGATTCGCTTCACAAGAGAAAGAAGTATTAATAGGAGTAACTGAAGCAAGAAGTAGACTAGAAACTGCTAAAGGTCCACAAGAATATGCTCAAGCGAATGCTCAGCTTTCAACTGCTCTTGAAAGACTAAATGTGGTTGTAGAAAGGTATCCTGAATTAAAGTCAAACGAAAACTTTATTAGATTACAGGATGAGCTAGCAGGTACAGAAAATAGAATAGCAGTAGCTAGAATGGATTATAATGAGTCAGCTAAGGTTTATAATAATAAAGTAAGAAAATTCCCAAGTAACATTTTTGCTGGAATGTTTGGATTTGACAAAAAAGAATACTTTGAAATAAGTGAGCAAGATAAAGATGTTCCAGAAGTCAATTTTTAAGTAGGGTGGATTAAATGAAATTGAATAGGCTGAAAACTATTTTAATTGTACTGGCACTACTAACACTTGTTAGTAGTGCGGTAATTGCAGATGACTTTCAATTACCTAAACCAAATAAATATTTTTATGTGTATGATGAAGTCGGTGTTATAGGCAAAAGTACAGCAAATTATATTATCCAGGTTAATGAACAGCTTTATGATAAAACAGGCTCTCAAATAGTTGTAGCAGTTGTAAATTCACTACAGAACAGAACTGAGCAAGAATTTGCAGTTGCACTTTTTAGAGAATGGGGCGTAGGAAATAAAGACAAAAATAATGGAGTACTAATATTAGTTGCCCCAAATGAAAAAAGGTTGTGGATAGAAGTAGGATATGGATTAGAAGGAGCTTTACCTGATGGTAAAGTAGGTGAGATAAGAGATAAGGAGATATTTCCATATTTTAAAGATGGAGATTTTGAGAATGGGGTTCTAAATGGATTTAACAGTATACTTTCAGCTGTAGCTAATGAGTATGACATAGATTATAGTACTAATGGAGCACCAATTTATGAAGATAGCAGGGCGGACAAAAAAGATATAGGTATTTTTAGAAACATTAAAAACATACTAATAGTTATTGGTATTGTGCTGTTTTTGATCCTTGACCAGATATTTTTTAGAGGTTTTTTTACAATGATGCTTCTTCGAATAGCCATGAGAGGAGGCTTCCGCGGCGGAGGAGGAAATGACCGCGGTAATAGCGGTGGTGGAGGCTCTTCAGGCGGTGGTGGAGCTGGAGGAGGATGGTAAAAACGTAGATATTTATTTATCTACGTTTTTTATTTTTGTGTATAGTTAAGTAATTATATGGTAACAAATATTAAAAAAGAATAATAAGCTGTGAGAGGTTAAAACAGCCCATAAATATAACATGTTAAGTTTGTTTTATTTTGGGTAAATTTATAAAATAGATGCAAATGCAAATAATTTGCATCTATGAAAAAGGAGGTTAAGTTTATGAAGAAAATACTAATCTATCTAATAATAGCAGTCATTACTTTTTCAAGTGGATGCAGCATTAATAGACCTTTGAAAAATAATTTTGAGGGTAAGTCATCCAAGATTCAAGTTTATGCAAGTTTTTATCCTCTATATTTTGCTGTACAAGAAATCGGGCGAGATAAAGTTGATTTGTATTCCGTAATTCCTAATGGAGTTGAGCCTCATGACTATGAACCGACTATTAGAGAGACTGCAAGAATTGAGAATGCTGATCTATTTATATATAATGGTGCTGATATGGAACCATGGGGAGATAAGCTAGCAAAAACGCTTAGGACAAAAAACATAGCAATAATAAATGCTAGTGAGCAAGTTGATCTTCTAAGGATAGATGAAGACGAGCACCATGACTCACTTCATAGGGACGAAGAAAATCACGTTCATGGAAACTATGATCCGCATTTATGGTTAAACCCATTAAACATGGACAAAATAGGATACGTCATTAAAGAACAGCTTTCTTCTGTGGATAATGTTAACAAGGATTTCTATGAAAATAACTATAAAGACTTTTCTAATAAACTTAGAGAGCTAGATAATAAATACACAAAAGAACTAAAAAATAAAAAAAGAGATACAATATTAGTTTCTCATGAAGCGTTTAACTATTTATCTAGTAGGTATGAATTTAAGCAGATATCAGTTTCAGGAGTTACTCCACACGAAGAGCCTACACCGAAGACACTTGCTAACTTGATTGATTTAGCTGTTGGTAAAGATTTCAAATATATTTTTCTTGAAGTATTAGCAAGTCCTAAAACTGCTGAAATGCTGGCAAAGGAAGCAGACTTAAAAGTACTCGTCTTAAATCCTATAGCAGGATTAACGGAAGAGCAGCAGAAAAAAGGTGAAAACTATTTTACACTTATGGAGCAAAATTTAGAGAATATAAAAAAGGAATTGGTGCAGTAGCATGCCAGAAATAATTGTTAATATTAAAAACATGGATTTTAGCTATGGTAAAAATAAGGTGCTAGATGATGTTAATATTCAAATCAGCAAGGGAGAATATGTGGGAATTGTAGGGTCTAATGGTTCAGCAAAAAGCACTTTACTCAAGCTTATTCTAGGTCTACTGAAGCCAGATAGAGGTAAAATTGAAATGTTTGGAACAGATATTAATAACTTTAATGAATGGAGCAGGGTTGGATATCTTTCACAACAGGTTAGGAATTTTAACCTTACTTTTCCTGCAACTGTGGAAGAAGTTGTTGGAGTTGGAATGTATTCCAAGATGGGATTTTTGAAAAGAATAACACCTAGCATTCGTGAGAAAATTGATAATGCATTATTAGCTGTAAATATGCAAGACTATAAACACCGCTTAATAGGTAATTTATCTGGAGGACAGCAACAAAGAGTATTTATTGCTAGACTTCTTATAAATGACCCTGAGATAATTTTTATGGATGAACCTTTAGTAGGAATTGACAGCAAGTCTCAGGATGATTTTTACATTTTGATGGATAAACTTAACACAGAGCTAGGAATAACATTAGCAATGGTTTCTCATGATATCGGAGTTATAACAAATAAAGTTAATAAGCTTGTGTGTATAAGCGAAGGTAAAGTCTATATTCACAATCCAAAAAGCTTTATACATGATGCTAATGATAGCAAGATTTTTGGTGTAGACAAGACTATTATTACTCATAGACACTAGATTAGGAGAGGTTCAAATAATGGAAATATTGTCATATTCTTTTATGCAAAGAGCATTAGTTATTGGTATAATTGTATCGCTAATTTGTTCTACTGTTGGTCTTTTTCTTGTACTAAGAAGATTTTCAATGGTCGGAGACACATTGTCTCATGTAGCCTTAGCTGGTGTTGCACTTGGTATGGTAACTAATATTTATCCTGTTTATACAGCTATATTTATGTCAGTTGGAGCATCTCTTATAATAGAAAGATTGAGGAGAGAGTATGAAAAATATGCTGAATTATCTTTGGCTATTATCCTTGCTGCTGGAATTGGAATCGCAAGTGTACTAATTAGTGTAGGCAGAGGAAAAACAAGTGGTATTATGAGTTATCTATTTGGCAGTATTTCTTTAGTAACCATAGAAGATTTGTATGCAGTTATACTATTGGGTTTTATTATAATTGGTTCAATAATATTTTTGTATAGAGCTTTATTTTATATAACATTTGATGAAGAAAGTGCAAAACTAAGTGGAGTATCAGTAAAGAAAATAAATCTTTATTTTTCAGTGTTAGTTGCTTTATCCATAACAATATCAATGAGGATTGTTGGTATCTTATTAGTCTCATCCTTGATGACAATACCTGTAGCTACTAGCTTGCAGGTTTCCAAAAGTTTTAAGCAGGCTTTATTATACGCTAATCTATTTGGATTAGTTTCAGTAATTATTGGATTAGTATCTTCGTTCTATCTTGATATTGCACCTGGAGGAACTATAGTAATTACATCCTTATTCATTTTATTAATAGTAATTACTATAAAAAATCTGCTAGTTGCTTTCGACAAAAAATCACGAAATAATGAGTTTAGGGGTTGTAAGTATGAATAAATTATTTACAATATACGATACAATAAAAAGCAATGGGTATAAGATTACTAATCATAGAAAAGAGATAATTAGAGTTCTTATGGATAATAATGAATATTTGTTAGATGCATCAGACATATATGAAAAGTTAATTAAGGTAAATAAAGAAATTAATTTCTCAACCGTATATAGAAACATTGAGATGTTAACTAAAATCGGAATTATTAAGAAAAATAATTTGGAAAATGGTAAAAGTGCTTACCAACTAGTAATTGGAGACAAACATGGTCATCAACTTATATGTAAGGCTTGTGGAAAGGTTAAGACTATAAACGATTGTCCTTTTGAAAAAATTGATAAAGAAGTATTTGACAGAAATGACTTTATGCCAGATTCTCATAAATTCGAAATATATGGTTTTTGTAAAAAGTGTTTAAATGAGAGATGTAAATGACGTCATTTGTATCTATTTCTTACCTTATATCATATATTAAATTGAAAAGATAAAAAGGTGGGATTAGCATGTTTATTCATGTAGTAAAACCAGGTGAAAGCTTATACTCAATCTCTAGAATATATAATATGTCTCCAACACAAATTGCAATTGATAATGAAATTCGGAATATTGATAGATTGGTTATTGGGCAAGCCATTGTAATAGCAAAAGAAACTATAAATCATACTGTAACTGCTGGTGAATCTTTATACCAGATTTCTAGAAGATACAATGTTCCAGTATCTGAGATACTAAGGGTAAACCCACAAATAACTGATCCAGGAACTATATATTCAGGTCAAGTGATAACCATTCCTTCCCAAATAAGAAAAGATGGAACAATAGAAGTAAACGGCTATGCTTTTCCTAATATTGATTCCACAGTTTTGAAGAAAACTCTGCCGTACTTGACTTATTTAAGTATTTTCAGCTATCAGGTGAAACAAGATGGAAGTTTAACTACGATAAATGATGAAGCATTAATAAGTACAGCTAAAGAGGCCAATGTAGCACCTATGATGGTAATTACTAATATTGATCCTGGTAAAGGATTTAGTAGTGATATAGCAAGAGCTGTACTTACAAATCAAGATGTGCAGAATAAATTGATAGATAATATTTTGGAAGTCTTAAAAGCGAAAGGGTATTATGGACTAGATATTGATTTTGAGTATGTTTATCCAGAGGATAGAGAAGCATATAATAACTTCCTAAGAAGAATTTCTACAACTCTTCATAACTCAGGATATATATTGACTACAGCGCTAGCGCCTAAAATATCTGCTGAGCAAAGAGGGGTACTTTATGAGGCACATGACTATCCTGCTCATGGTAGATATGCGGATCATGTAATTCTTATGACATATGAATGGGGATATACTTTCGGACCTCCAATGGCTGTGGCACCTATAAATGAGGTAAGAAAAGTATTGAACTATGCAGTAACTGCAATTCCACCAAAGAAAATATTAATGGGTATTCCTAACTATGGATATGATTGGACACTGCCATATGTAAGAGGTACTAGAGCTCAAACAATTTCTAATACAGGAGCTGTTGACCTTGCTGCAAGAGTAGGAGCTATAATACAATATGATCCAAAAGCACAAGCTCCTTATTTCTATTATTATGATAGAGATGGTAAACAACATGTCGTTTGGTTTGAAGATGCTAGAAGTATAATGGCTAAATTAATGTTAGTACAAGATTACAACCTTGGTGGAGTTAGTTACTGGACTATAGGGAGGTATTTTCCTCAGAATTGGTTAGTGTTACAGTCTATGTATGATGTTAGAAAGCTATTATAGTGGTAATAATCAATATGGAAAATTTAATATTCCTTGAGATTAATTTTTATCAGCTTAAAATGCACGAACAGAGTGCATTTTTCTTTTTTTTGCTTACTAAATTTATTATTGACTTTTTTATTTTATTTTGATTATAATATATTAGTCGAATAGAATGGTTTAGTAATTATAAACATAAAGTTTAATAAAAGAACGGGTTAACATAGTTAGGGGGATAATTGTGAAAATTGGTGAAAAGATTAGACGGTTAAGAGTTAAAAATTCTTTAACTCAAGAAGAGTTGGCAAATAGATGTGAGCTTACTAAAGGTTTCATTTCTCAAGTTGAAAGAGACTTAACATCCCCATCTATTGCTACATTAGTTGATATTTTAGAAAGTCTTGGGACAAATTTAAGAGATTTCTTTAATGAAATAGAACAGGAAAAAATAGTGTTTACTAAAGATGACGTTTTTGTTACTGAAAATGATGAGTATAAGTATGAGCTTAACTGGCTTATTCCTAATGCTCAGAAAAACCTCATGGAGCCTATTCTTTTAGAGCTTGATGTAGATGGAAGCTCAAAGGAAGATTATCCTCATGAAGGCGAAGAATTTGGGTATGTGATATCTGGTAGTATTTTCGTACATATAGGTAATCAAAAATATAAGGCTAAAAAGGGCGAAAGCTTTTATTTTAAAGCAAATGCAAATCATTTTATTGAAAATATAGGAAAAACTAAAGCAAAAGTTTTGTGGGTGAGTACACCACCAAGTTTTTAATTGAACTGGGGGGGATTATTATGGAGAACAATATAATTATTGATTTGAGAAATATATCTAAGAAATATGATGATACAGAGGTTTTAAGAGATGTTAATCTTTATATTAGGAAAAATGAATTTTTAACATTGCTAGGGCCAAGTGGATGTGGGAAAACAACTACATTAAGAATTATAGGTGGATTTGAACAACCTACTACTGGAGATATATTATTTGAAGGGAGAAAAATAAATGATGTACCTCCCTTTAAAAGGCAAATCAATACAGTTTTTCAGAAGTATGCTTTGTTTCCACATATGAATGTGTTTGACAATATTGCATTTGGATTAAAGATAAAAAAAATAGGCAGAAAAGAAATAAAGCAAAGAGTTAGTAATATTTTAAAATTAGTTAACTTAAGTGGATTCGAAAGCAGATATGTAGATTCCCTTAGTGGAGGTCAGCAACAAAGAATTGCAATTGCCAGGGCACTTGTAAATGAACCGAAGGTGCTTTTATTAGACGAGCCTTTAGGAGCTTTAGACTTAAAACTAAGAAAAGAAATGCAAATTGAGCTAAAAAACATGCAAAAACGTGTGGGAATAACTTTTATATACGTAACTCATGACCAGGAAGAAGCACTAACAATGTCTGATACAGTAATAGTAATGGATAAAGGGGTAATACAACAAATTGGCAAACCCGAAGATATTTATAATGAACCAAAAAATGCTTTTGTTGCTAACTTTATTGGTGAAAGTAATATTATTGATGGTGTTATGCATGACGATTTTCTTGTTGAGTTTGCGCAAACTAAGTTCAAATGTGTAGATGAGGGCTTTGAGACTAGTGAAAAAGTTGATGTTGTTGTAAGACCAGAGGATATTAAAATAGTTGAAAAAGAAAAAGGAATGTTAAAGGGCGTAGTTACTTCAGTTACATTTAAAGGAGTACATTATGAAATGATAGTTAAGGAAAAGGATAGAGATTGGAAAATACATAGTACAATTATGGAATCAGTTGATTCTGAAATCGGGATGAACATTTCGCCTGAAAGTATTCATATTATGAGAAAGGTGAAGTCATGATGAAAAAAAATTTTATATCCTTTCCTTATCTATTTTGGATGATAGTTTTTATTTTAGTACCTCTTTTGTTGGTTTTATTATTCAGCTTAACTGAGGGGAATGTTCAGAATTTATTCGAGCTAAAGCTTACACTAGACAATTTTAAAAGATTTATTGACCCAGTATACCTTAAAGTATTATCAAGGTCTATATGGCTGGCATTGATTTCCACTATTATATGCCTAATTCTTGGATACCCGATGGCTATGATCTTAGCTAGAACAGATATAAAAAGAAGAAATATGTTAGTACTACTTTTTGTTGTTCCAATGTGGATGAACTTCTTATTGAGAACTTATGCTTGGATGGCATTACTAGGTAAAAATGGGTTCATTAATAAGATTCTAGGCGTTTTTGGGGTCCCAGCTCTAAATCTTTTATATAATAATGGTGCAGTTATATTAGGTATGGTTTATAACTTTTTACCTTTCATGGTACTTCCTATATACTCTGTGCTTAGTAAAATAGATAAAAACATTATAGAAGCTGCAGAGGACTTAGGCTCAAATAGGATTACAGTTTTAAATAAGATTATATTTCCTCTGAGTTTACCAGGTGTAGTGTCTGGTATTACTATGGTGTTTATGCCAGCTGTAAGTACGTTTATTATTTCAAGATTACTTGGTGGAGGACAATATATGCTTATAGGTAATCTTGTAGAACAACAGTTTTTAACAGTATATGATTGGCATTTTGGTTCCGCTATTTCTATTATAATGATGCTATTTATTTTGATCGCCATGGCCTTTACTGCTAAATATGATAAGGACAAAGAAGGGGGTAAGTTATGGTAGAAAAAACAATAAAACGAATATATGCTTTTTTGATTTTTGTTTTTCTATATGCCCCTATCATTGTTCTAATAATATTTTCTTTTAATAATTCAAAATCAAGAGGTAACTGGGATGGCTTTACGTTAAAATGGTATATAGAGCTGTTTAAGGACAGGCAAATATTAAAATCTCTTTATTATACAATAACTATAGCTTTAATGTCATCTACTGTTGCCACTGTAATAGGAACATTAGCAGCTATATCAATACATAACATGGGATCAATAAAGAAGAAGATTATTATGAATATAAACTATTTACCTGTATTAAATCCAGATATTGTGACAGGTGTGGCTTTGATGTCTCTATTCGTTTTTATAGACCTTAAGCTAGGATTTTTATCTATGTTATTAGCTCATATAACCTTTAGTATTCCATATGTTGTCTTATCGGTATTGCCAAAACTTAGACAGCTAAATAAACATTTGGCTGAGGCAGCAATGGATTTAGGTGCTACTCCATTTTATGCATTTAGAAAGGTTATACTTCCAGAGATCATGCCTGGGATAATAACAGGTACTCTTATGGCATTTACATTGTCAATTGATGATTTTGTTATTAGCTTTTTTACGACGGGATCAGGAGTGTCGAATCTTTCTATTACCGTATACTCTATGGCTAGAAGAGGAATAAATCCTAAGATTAATGCACTTTCAACATTGATGTTTTTAAGTGTTCTAATCTTATTATTAATAATAAATAAAAGATCAGAGAAAGAGATTAAAGGAAAGGATGATGTAGCTTGATAAAAAACACTAAAATTGTAATAATAGCAGTACTAGTTTTAGCAATTGGATTAGTAAGTACAGGGTGTGGAGGAGAAGGCCAAACTGTTCTTAATGTTTATAACTGGGGAGATTATATTGATGAAACAGTTATTGATGAGTTTGAAAAAGAGTTCAATATTAAAGTAAACTATGAAACATTTGCAACTAACGAGGACATGTATGTAAAGATTAAATCAGGCGGTACAAACTATGACGTTGCCTTTCCATCTGATTATATGATTGAGAAAATGATTAAGGAAGATATGTTACTTAAGATTGATATGAATAATATTCCTAACTATAAATACATTGGAGATAGATTTAAAAATTTAGATTTTGATCCAAACAATGAATATTCAGTTCCATATATGTGGGGTACAGTTGGAATATTATATAATGCTAACATGGTTAAGGACACAGTCGATAGTTGGGATATTCTTTGGGATGAAAAATACGAAGGTCAAATTCTAATGCTAGATAGCCAGAGAGACTCTATTGCTGTAGCATTAAAAAAACTTGGATATTCTTTAAACTCTAGAAGTATTGATGAACTTGACAAAGCAAAAGAAGAGCTTATTAAACAGAAACCTTTAGTGCTAGCATATGTTGGAGATGAAGTTAAAGACATGATGATAGGGGAAGAGGCTGCTTTAGCAGTAGTTTGGTCTGGTGATGCTATATATATGATGGAAGAAAATGAAAATCTAAGGTATGTAGTTCCTAAGGAAGGCAGTAACTATTGGTTTGACAACATAGTTATTCCAAATACAAGTAAACATAAAAAGGAAGCAGAGATGTTTATTGATTTTATGACAAGACCAGAAATATCTCTCAAGAATACAGAGTATATTGGATATTCTACTACTAACACAGAAACTATGAAAATGCTTGATGAAGAAATTATTAACAATAATGCAGCGTATCCTAGTGATGAAAAGTTAAAAGGAAGTGAAATATTTTTAGATCCTGGTGATTTCATAAAAGAGTATGATAAAATATGGACTGAAATAAAAGCTAATTAAACCACAGAGTTCTGTGGTTTTTTTGTTTAATAAAGGATGATTAAAAAATTATCAAAGGGGTATTAATTAAATGGACAATGTATGATATTAGATATTAATTTTACAATAGAGCTAGGGAGGTATATTATGAAAACAAATTACGTTATTATAGGAAATGGAATAGCAGGATTATCTGCAGCAAAAGAAATCAGAAATAGGGACAAAGACGGTAGTATTACATTAGTTTCTTCAGAAGAGTATTTGACATATTATAGAGTTAAGCTTTCACATTATATAAGTAAAGATTTTGAGGATAAAGAACTATACATAAATAAAGCTGATTGGTATGAAAAAATGAATATAGAAGTTTTACTAGGCAAGATAGTAGAAAAAATTGATGTAGACAGTAGGTCAATAAAGCTTGATGATGGCAAAATAATTAATTATGATAAACTTTTAATAGCAAATGGTAGCAGACCGTTTATACCTCCAATAGCAGGAAAATTCAAGGCTGGAGTATTTGCGTTAAGAACATTAAAAGACCTAAGGCACATTAAGAAGTACTTTTCTCTATGTGAAGATATCACAGTCGTAGGTGGCGGTCTTTTAGGATTAGAGGCCGCATGGGCAATCAAGGAACTTGGAAAGAAAGTAAATATAGTAGAGTTTGCCCCTTATTTATTGCCTAGGCAACTAGACAAAGAATTAGCAGAGGAAGTAAGTGAGAAGCTTAGAAAGCATGGACTAAACTTATACTTTGATGCAGCTGCTGAAGAGATATTAGGCGAGACAAGAGTTGACGGACTTAAGTTTAAAGATGGAAGAACAATTAAATCTGACGCAGTACTAATATCTGCGGGAGTGAGACCGAACCTAGATTTAGTAATAGATAGCGATATAAAATATGATAAGGGTATTAAAGTAGATAAACATATGAGGACAAATATAGAAGATATATATGCAGCTGGGGATGTAGCAGAGGTTGATGGAAATGTAATTGGTTTATGGGGAATAGCCAATGATCAAGGGAAAACAGCTGGAGAAAATATGACTGAAGGAAATAAAGAATACAAACTTCCAGAACCATTTACTACTTTGTCAATTGGTGATATTTCATTATTCTCTGTTGGAAATGTTAAGGATTTTTCTAACACTATAGAGTATAAAGAAAATAATGTACATCATAAGTTATTCATAACTGAAGGAAAGTTAACAGGTGCAGTACTACTAGGTGATACATCACCAATGATAAAGGTAAAGAAAGCAGTTAATAACAATCTTGATATTTCTGAACATATAAATAATGGTTTAGGATTTAAGGAAATAATTGAAAAACTGTAAGAAAAGACAAAGTCGCTTTTTCTCCACGGTGTCATAGGGACATTTTCTAGACAGTGGTGAAAAAAGAACGAATTTTAAAGGTCTTTCCTTCCAGAGTCATCTCCCTTTCCCGGAAGAACCCTTCCTCTGAGATGACAGCCAGTGTATCCCAGTGTATCATTGAAGGTCAGGACAGGATAACCGAAGGGGGATATATCATGAATCAGGAATATAGGAACAATCTTGGGCCGCTTTATACCGTTGTCCAATTTTCAGCTCTCACCATGCTCATGCTTATTCCATTGCAAATTGTTATTTATGTGATGGTGCCGCCGCCGGATACTGTTCAGGGTTTTTTTGAACTTTACCAGCAAAATCCGTTTTTCGGACTGTTGAGTTTAGATTTTCTGTACCTGTTTAACAACACAATCATTGTCATCCTTTACTTGGCTCTCTTTATACGCTTATGCCGGGAAAAGCTTGTGCTTGTGCTCATAGCATTAACATTTGGCTTAATTGGCGTCACATGTTACTATTCATCCAATCCCGCCTTTGAAATGCTGACATTAAGTCATCAAGCGCTGCCTGAACAGCAAACTATATATTTAGCGGCAGGCGAAGCTTTAATGGCTGGTTATACAGGTACAGCTTTCAACGTCTACTATGTGTTGAACACACTATGTCTGCTATTGTTTTCCTATGCCATATCAAAAGCGCTAAGTTTAAAAAGTCCGTTGGCTGGTGGGGCTTTGCTTCCGGATTCTTTATGATTATCCCTGCGTCGGCAGGAATGCTGGGTCTGGTATTTTCTTTGCTGTCCCTGATCCCTTGGATGGTATTTGTTGCTTTATTGATGATGAATTTCAGAAGATTTGCATCGGAAAGCACCTATTATCCTTATGTGTCATTTGATAGATTGAAAATCACTATGTTTCTGCCATCGGTTTATGTTTATAGATTATATTAAGCATGTTATTCCGTCGTATGCTTCACGATCCCCTCAATCATCAATCTACAATGGGCCACAACCTGTTCCTTTAAGTCAAAGTCAGGATACTGGATGCACCACTCGTAGCTGACACCTCGGATTGCCATCACAAAATGCCGGGACAGGACATCCGGCGACAAAGTGGACTTGAATTCTCCGCTGCGGATTCCCTTGTCCAATACGCTGTGTAACAATGTATAAAGCTCCCTGTTGTAGCTCTTAACTGCTTGGGCATCAACCGTGCCTGCCAGCAGCATTTGATATACTTTTTTCATATTTCCATAGCCGATGCTGCTGATCAGTAGATCGGCTATTTTTTCAGTTAAGGCAAGGAGCATCTGGGAAGCAGGCATATCCTGCGGGAGTGTCTCTAAAAAGGTCTTGTAGTCCGTATCAAGGCGAGCAACATAATCCGCAATCAGAAGGGCGATCAATGCATCCTTGGACCTAAAATGCACATAGAATGCCCCCTTGGTAATGCCGGCCTCATCGGTAATATCCTCTACCCCTACGGTGTCAAAATCGTGTTCCGAAAATAATTTTTTCGCAATTTCATAGAGCTTTCTTTGGGTTTCAGCTCCTTGCAGCTTTCTTTTATCAGGCTTTTTCTTTCTCATTCTTTTGGCTCCTTATATTGAATATTTTCGTAAAGTATAATATAATGAAATAAATTACTAACCCGGTTCACTAAATCGGTTTCTATCTATAGATTTAGTATAGCACTTGCTGATTTCTAATTCAAGCAGTTGGGTAAAATCACTAACTATACTTGATAAAATTTTTGAATTTAACTCGGCAAAGCGTTTGGTGGAACAAATACATTGGGTGAAATTTTTAGGATAAGGAGGAAACAAAATGGGCAGAAACAAAATAATTCATAAGATAACAGCAATGCTGTTGTCTGCCATCATGGTTGCGGGGATGATGCCCGTTTCAGTGTTAGCTGAAACAGATGTACTTCCGCTTGACGGCGAGATTATTGCTTTTGAGAAATTGGATGCGGACATAGCGACGCAGAGAGTGCCCCTTGGTACAACAGAAGCTGACTTGGCATTGCCGGAAACCTTGCTGGCAACCATAAAGCTTGCGGTTTTAGGGGAAGAAACAATGCTGGATTCCGGTGAAACTGATTTGGAATCGCAGGGTGCCGATACAGTGGAGGACTCAGTATACAGTCCGGAGGGAATGACGAGTACGGCAAAAACCACCTTTACAAAGGGCAATGCGGCATTGGATTCTGACGAAACGAACTCGGAACCGGACAGCTCTGATACGGTAAGCGGGTCAGTGATTGGCATTGATGAAATGGATGATATTGAAACTGGTGAGGAATCTGAAATCGCCTCTCCCTCCGATGCGCAAGAAGATGAGGAACGCTTCGAAGCCGAGCCAATGAAGAAAACCGTGGACAGCACGGATGAAATTACCGTTCCCCTGCCTGTCGCCTGGACTTCATCACCGGAATACGATGATGAAACAGCAGGCAAATACATATTCACACCTGAATTATCGGAGGGGATTACCCTCGCAAGCGGCATGGATGCCCCCCGAATTATCGTGACGGTGGCTGCAATGGCAGGCACCGGCCAGGTGACGGCCTTTGATGCATTTCCGGACGACCTTCGCTGGCAGAATACCACCACACCGCAATTCCCGGAAACGGTGGATGGTACTGTGGCGGGCAAGGCTGCTCAAATCCCGGTGACATGGGAGGCCGACCACGATTATGATGGGGAATCTCCCCAACGGGGGCTATATGTGTTCACTGCTGTTTTGGGCCAGGGCTACGGAGTTGCGGACGGCGTGGAGCTTCCCCGCATGACAGTGTATATTCCACAGACAGTCGGCAGGATGGTGGCGCGCATGGCGGGCGGAGGTACAACAGACAGCCCATTGGAAATCACCACAGCGGCACAGCTTGCTGAGATTGCTGCACTGGTGAATGCCCACGAAAATGGGCTGGAGCGATTCCTGTTCAACGATGCGGATGCACGGGTTACACTGGAGTTGCAAAATGACATCGACCTCTCGGCCTATTCCGGCGAAGAGGGCTGGACGCCCATCGGCACATATGATGAGGATACTGGAGAAAGCAGGTATTTCACAGGAACGTTTGACGGCAACAACTATAGCATTACCGGGCTGACTATCAAACGCTCTAACGGCTTCGAACAAGGATTGTTTGGTGCGATCAGTAGCGGTAGCGTGGTAAAAAACCTTGGCATTATGAATGCAGACATTACCGGTAAAATGTATATCGGCGGCGTGGTGGGAGCTGTTGATATCGGCGGCATGGTGCAAGGCTGTTATGTAACCGGTACTGTTAGTGGCGAGGACTCTGTCGGCGGCGTGGCAGGATCTGTCGGCGGCATAGTAGAAAATTGCTACAGCACCGGCAGTATCTCCGGCACCAACTATTCGGTTGGTGGTGTGGCTGGCGAGGTTTATGGTGGCACGGTGCAAAACTGCTACAGCACCTGTGCCATCAGCGGCGGAAATGATGCCGGCGGCATGGTGGGCACTGTTGATGGCGGCATCGTACAAGGCTGTGCGGCGCTGAACCCCACTGTCGCTGCCACGAATGATGTGGGGCGTGTGGCTGGGTATGCTGAGGACAGCATACTTTCGGGGAATATCGCTTTGGCAGGGATGGACTGCACAAGCGATGGCAGCAATTATGATGATGGCACAAGCGCGACTGCTTCTGAAATCAAGGCGGCCGGATTCTTTGAAACTCTGTTTGAAACTGCGGCGGTATGGACATACGCAGAGGGCAAACTCCCCGGCTTTGGTACGGCGGCCCCTATGCCTTCTCATATTGTGGACGGCAGCGATACAAACTTCCGGGGTGCGGGCATAAGCGAAAATCCTTATCAGATTAAGACCGCTGGCGACCTTGCCCAATTGGCGTCACTGGTGAACGTGGGGGATACGACTTATAACGACAAATATTATAAACTGATGAACGATCTTGACCTCTCGGATCATGCAGGCGGCGAGGGTTGGATACCTATTGGCGATGACTCCAATAGCTTTAAAGGCATCTTCGATGGTGGGGGACATAAGGTAGGCAACCTGACCATCGACCGTAGCGGCGCTGATTATCAGGGACTGTTTGGCTGTATTAGCGGTGGAAGCACGGTAAAAGAACTTGGAGTGGTAAATACCAGCATTACTGGATATAGTTATGTTGGCGGTGTGGTAGGTTATATGGCCAGCAGCGGCTTGGTGGAAAACTGCTATAGTACCGGCAGTGTCACAGGGAACGGACTTTTTGTCGGCGGCTTGGCTGGCACTGTTGCCGGCACGATGGAAAATTGCTACAGCACCATTAAGGTCATAAGTAGCGGCAGTTTTGTCGGTGGGGCGGTTGGCACTGTTACCGGCACGGTTGAAAACTGCTATAGTACAGGTAATGTCACAGGTGTCAACTTTGCTGGTGGTATAGCAGGCAGTGTTGATGGTGGTGCGTTACAAAACTGCGCGGCGCTGAATTCCTCTGTCAGTGGTACAAACTTTGTTTGGCGTGTGTCTGGGGATGATACTGCGTTGTCCGATAATATTGCGTTCAGCGGTATGACGGTGATGGAAGATGGCAGCAGCAAAACCATTGATGAGGGAGCGAATCGCGTGGATGGCCTTTCCAAAACCATTGCCGAAATCAGTGCGGAGGGCTTCTTCGAAGCCCTGTTTGCCGGTGACACGGCATGGAGCTACGCTGCGGGCAAGCTCCCCGGCTTTGGTATGGCAGTTCCTATGCCCGATCATCTGATTCCGGTGGGCGCAAGTCCCTTTGCCGGTGCGGGTACGGAAGAAAACCCCTATCTCATTCAAACTGCCGCCGACCTTTCCAAGCTGGCGGAGCTGGTGAATAGCGATGATGAAGCCACTCGCAACGCATACAATAGCAAATATTATAAATTAATAAACGACCTTGATCTTTCTGGCTATGCCGATGGCGATGGCTGGAACCCCATTGGAATGGATACCTTGTTTTGGGGCACCTTTGATGGAGACGGTCACAAGATAAGTAACCTGACCATCAACCGTAATGCCGATTACCAAGGACTGTTCGGCTTGGTGAGCAGCGTCGGTATCGTGAAGAATATTGGCGTGGTAAACGCCAATGTCATTGGCAAAAATTGTGTCGGTGGCGTGGCAGGATATGTATGGGGTGCGACAGTAGAAAACAGCTTTGTTTCCGGCAGCATATCTGGTGCTCAAAGAGTCGGAGGGGTGGCGGGGTGTATTTATAACGGCACAGTGCAAAACTGCTATAGCATTGGCCGTGTCGGTGGTTTATCCGAGGTTGGTGGTGTGGCGGGTACCATAATGGTCGGCGACGCTATTGACGACGGTACAGTACAAAACTGCTATAGCATCTGCAGCGTAACGGGAAGAAATAGCAATGTCCTGACTGGCGGTGTAGTGGGAGCCGTCAAGCTATATAGCTCAGTTAAAAATTGTGTGGCACTGAACCCTTCCGTCAGTGAAGGTACATACAATTTCGGGCGCGTGGTGGGAGGTGCCGACTTCGACGCCCTCTCGAACAACTATGCCTTCAGCTGTATTCCTGGCACATGGGAAAACAAAGGCTCTGGCGCAAAGGATGGCATGGATGTAACCTCGCAGACCCTGTTCGGCGACAGCTTCTGGACGACGGCGGACAACTGGGATACCGCTGCATGGGACAGCAGCATTTGGACATTCGAGGACGATAAGCTGCCGATCTTGACAGGGATTGCCGGACAGAGCGGCGAGGGCGGGTTGTACCTGACGGCGCGGGATATACAATATGCCAGTGTTACGCCGGATGAAAGCAGCTTTACCTATAACGGCAGTGAGCAACGCCCGACCCTGACTGTTACCTTTGACGGTGAAACGCTGGTCAAGGATACGGATTATACCGTGGCAGTCACCAGTACGGACGGCGGCGGTGCCAGTGCAGGCACCAATGTCGGAGAGGTGACGCTGACCCTTACCGGTATGGGCAGCTTTGCCGGCACAAAAAATCTTACCTACACTATAGACAAAAAATCGGTTATCATCACACCTCACTCAGGACAAAGCAAGAAATACGGCGCAATCGACCCGGTGTTGACCTTTGACAATGACGGCGGTTTGGTTCCTGGAGCCTTCGAAGGCAAACTCAGCCGTGGGGTGAACCAAAATGTAGGAACCTACGCCATTGCCCTCGGAAGCTTAAGTGCGGGCGGCAACTACGTGCTTTCCCTTGCTCCGGGCACGGTCAAATTCACCATTGAACAAGCCCAGGTGACAGAGATCACCGTGATCGTGGACAATGTAAACAAAACCGCCTATGAAATGCGCAATGCAGCAACCGCACAGGCGGTGTTGGGTTGGGCGGGTCTGCCGTCAAGTGTGAGTGTCATCACCGATGGCGGTACGGCAATGCTGCCCATCACATGGTCGACTGCCACCGCCTACAATCCCAAGGGTGCTGTATATGAGGTACTCGGAACGCTCACTGGTAACGAAAACATTGACGCAAATAGCATAACCAAGAGCGTAACCGTCACGGTTACCCCAGTTACGGCGGCGAACCCCAGTTTCGGCGACATGCTGGTACTCGTAAACAGCGACAGCTCTGCTACGGCGGCTGAATTGGGTGAAACCATCCTTCCAGCGGGCGGCAGCATTACCGTCGAGGGTGAAAGCGTTGCCTATACCATCCACTGGAATGGTGGACAGACGCTGGACAGAACCATAGTAGGCAACGAGCAGACTTTTACCGGAGCCATCAGCTATGCCTCCCCTCCGGCATGGCTGACCCTGCCGGGTAGTTTCGCCGTTAGCCGTAAGGTGACGGTTACGGATAAAACACCGGTCACCATCGGTGGGATTACGACCACAAACAAAGTCTATGACGGCACAGTCTATGCACCCGATGGCACAGTGACCGCCAGCGACGGCTTTCACGTGAGTCAATTGGAATGGTTGTATGAATCCACCGACGGCGCAGGCTACAACAGCAGCACTGCCCCCATAGATGCGGGAACATACAAACTGACCATTTCTGTGCCGGAGAGTAACGCCAACTACGCAGGCAGGGAGGAATTCCATTTCATCATCGAAAAGCGGAAAATAACCCTTAACGCAGACAATAAGACGGTCGTCAAAGGAGACAGTCTACCGGCATTGACCTATACAGTGGGCAATCTTGCCCCTGGTGAAATCGAGTTGGATGCGTTGACCACCGCCCCCACGCTGCTCTGCCCGACTTTTGACAGCAATACGCCGGGGAACTATGAGATATATCTCACCGGCGGCGCCGCGGCGGACAATTACACAATTACAGGGCGCACCGGCGGCACGCTCATCGTTACGAAGCAGACCTATACCATCACCTTTAACTTGAACGGCGGCACTCATACAGGTGGTGGTGAGTTAACGCAGACTGTCGCTGAGGGCGGTTCGGCAACGGCTCCCACCGTTACCCGCAGCGGCTACAACTTCACCGGCTGGGATAAAGCCTTTGATTATGTGACTTCCAACCTGACGGTTACGGCAGGTTGGAGTCGCAAAGGCGGCGGTGGCGGGGGTTCCTCTGACGACAGCGGCAGCAGCTCTGTCATTGTCACATCACCGGCACCGGATAAGCCCAACACCCCCACACAGGGCGAAATCAAGGTGGATGGCAAAGTCAGCAATGGCAGCGCGGCGGTAACCATTACAAAAAAATCTATGAAGTATGCCTATGAAAAGGCACTTGCTGAGGCAAAGAAAAACGGCAGCGAGCAAAACGGCATCACCCTCGTGCTGAGGGTAAACACCGGTAAGCAAACCGTAAACAACATTACCTTCAATCTGCCGAAAACGGTACAGGACTATATCATTGGCAAGAAAATCGTCAATACCGTTGTGGTGGTGAAAAATCCTGATATTACCATCAGTATGGATTTGGCGACAGTGAGAGAAATCAACAGGCAGTCAAATGCGGATGTGAACATCACCGTCACCCGCGTGAATAACGGCAACCTCACCGGCAATGCCAAGGCTGTCATCGGCTCCCGTCCGGTATTTAATCTGGAAGCCAGCTACGGAAACGGAAAGCTGATTGAGAATTTCGGTGCAGGCAGTGTATCGGTAGCAATTCCATATCCCCTCGGTATAAACGAGCAGGTCGGCAACGTACAGGCGGTCTATGCGGATAAAAACGGCAAGGTGCAGTGGCTGCTCAGTTCTGTTTATGACAGCGTGAACGAGGTGCTTCGTTTTTCTACCTCCCACTTCTCCGTCTATGGCGTTGGCTACAAAAAGGATACGCCCACCTTTACCGATGTGGGCAACCATTGGGCCAAGGATGACATTGCTTTTGTAGTAAACCGTGGATTGTTCAGCGGTACCTCTAAGACCACCTTCAGCCCGAATACCGCCATGACAAGGGGGATGTTCGTCACTGCTTTGGGACGGCTTGCAGATGCCGATGAGAGCGTCTATAAGAAAAGCAGCTTCACCGATGTGAAGAACGACGCCTACTATATGGGCTATATCGAGTGGGCAAGTAAGAATAGCATCGTAAACGGCGTTGGCAACAAGCAGTTTGCCCCGGATCAGTCCATCACCCGTGAGCAGATGGCGGTCATAATGAGCAATTACGCCAAGACCATCGGCTATACCCTGCCAAAGGTTCATGCAGAAAACACCTTTGCCGATAATGCTAAAATCAGCGCCTACGCCAAGGAGGCCGTAAAGCAGATGCAGATGGCAGGAGCCATAAGCGGCAAAAATGGCAATCTCTTTGACCCGCAGGGTACGGCCACAAGAGCCGAGGTATCCGCTGTGCTGCGCCGCTTTGTGGAGCTGGCGATTTCCAGTGACACGGCACAGGGCTGGACGATGAACGATTCTGGGAAATGGATGTACTATGAGAACGGCAAGCCTGTCACCGGGAAAAAGGACATTGACGGCTCGACCTACACCTTCGACCAATATGGCGTGACAGCGGATATACCGAAAAATCTGCGGTACACCACATACACCGTAGAAAAAGGCGACAGCTTCTGGCGCATTGCCCGTAAGCTGGGCTGCACCATGAGCGAGCTGGAACGGCTGAACAACAAAAGCCGGTTCTCTCTGATCTTCCCCAGCGAGGTGCTCCGGGTGCCGGAGAAGTAAAGAACGGCTATTTAAAAGAAATAAGCGAGGTGCATCGGCACCTCGCTTATTTCTTTTTGACCGTATTCAGTTTGCTTTTCTTAAATTGTTCCTATGAAACCGTGGCCTTTAAGTGACTTTGTCTTTTTATATACTGTATATTTAAGTAATTTAAGCATCTGTTTTTTTTTATAAGTTTTTATTTTATCGTAGAGTTGTTAGCGATATTCAAGCTTTTTATATATTTCTAAACCTAGATCTTTTATATATGTGCTTTGCTTTTCGCCTAGATATAAAATATAATATTGCTGATACATCATTTTTAAAAACCTCCTTTTGAAAGTTAATAAAACACCTTAATTAAATTAAATATTATTATCTTTAACTTAATTATATTGATATAAAAACAAAAAGTCAATGTCGAAATTAAAATAATTAATATATTTATTAAAATAATTAATTTTGATATTAAAACATATAAAAAAATAAACCAAATAATTAAATATACAAAATGTATCATGCAAAAAAATAACAGAGTAGAATAATTCTACTCTGTTATTTTTTAAGTTTTAAAATTAATCCAGTTGATAGAGCTGTTATTGGTATCGCGACGATAAGTCCAATGCTCCCAACTAAAGCTCTTACAACTTCAGTTGCTATTAAATCTAGATTTAATATTTTCACTATTGAGGCTTCATAAGCCATAAATAGTAACAGCAATGGGATGGAGCTACCAGTATATGCTAATATCAAAGTATTTGACATAGTACCCATAACATCTTTACCAATATTGAGCCCAGATTTTATTAATTCTTTTGGGCTGATTTCTGGGTGTATCATTCTCATTTCATACATAGCTGATGAAATTGACATACCAATATCCATAACTGCCCCTAAAGTACCTATAATTATTCCAGCAAAAAGTAATCCTCTAAAATCGAAAGTAATTTGCTGTGGAATAAACATGAGCATACTAGCTTCTTCACTACTTAATCCAGTTAATTTTACTAGAGAACCTATTATGTAAGCTAGAATACCTGCAAATATTACTCCGCCAACAGTACCTACAATTGCTGAAATCGACTTTATATTTAATCCAGCAATTATTATAAACGTTAAAACTGTAATGATTACTGCTGCTAATATTGCTACCCAGATAGGGTTATATCCTTTAAGTATTAATGGTAACATAAGCTTAAGGATAGTAGTCGCAGTTATCGTTAGTGTTACTACAGACTTTATTCCTTTTATTCCACCAATTGCTATCAGTAAAATAATAAAAGTTGCTAAAAGTATAAATAAATATGTATCTCTTATATAATCAGTGATATAGATTTGAGGAGCTTCATTAGGACTTTCCTCAATACCAAGTAAAACTTTGTCACCTTCTTTTACTATTATATCAAAAGCTGGATTACCACTTATATTGTTTTCAATAACAAATTCTTCATCTTTATATTTGCCATTCAATACTTTTACTTTTACCACTTGTGTAGAAAGTTCTAAGCTTCCTTGTTCTCCATTATTGTTCTCAACATCAGATATTACTTCAATTACTTTCCCGCGTGCGTCAATAGTATTGTCTTCAGTCTCTTGTTTAAATCCAGTAGCAAACACAATTAGAGTACTTAATAATACTATAATAAGAAAAATTGCTATTCTTTTTCTCACTAAATATACCTCCATTTCTTAAGTATAATATTCCTTGATAATAATAAATTCTTTAATATTATAACATTGATTATCAATTAGTACAAAATAAACCTAGCTAATATACTATAGCTTAGTTGGTTACTTTATGATATAATATGCGAGAGTTTCAATGACAATAAATGCAATGGAGGATGTAAGTAGATATGATTAGTACAAGCAATGTTAGTTTAAGCTATAGTGGAAGAAAATTATTCGATGATGTGAATATAAAATTTACTCCAGGAAATTGTTATGGGGTAATAGGAGCAAATGGTGCAGGCAAATCGACATTTTTAAAAATACTTTCTGGTGAAATAGAGCCTAATACAGGAGAAGTAAATATAACTCCTGGAGAAAGACTTGCAGTGTTAAAGCAGGATCATTTTCAATTTGATGAGTTTGAAGTTTTAGAAACTGTTATAATGGGGCATTCAAGGCTATATCAAATAATGAAAGAGAAGGATGCACTATATGCTAAACCTGACTTTACTGATGAAGATGGAATAAAAGCTGCAGAACTAGAAGGTGAATTTTCTGAGCTAAATGGTTGGGAAGCTGAAGCAGAAGCAGCAATGCTATTGATGGGTTTAGGTATAGTTGAAGAGTTACACCACAAAAAAATGCAAGAGCTCAATGGAGCAGAGAAAGTAAAAGTTCTTTTAGCTCAAGCATTATTCGGGCATCCAGATATACTATTATTAGATGAGCCTACAAACCATTTGGATCTAAAATCTAAATCATGGCTTGAAAACTTTCTAATTGATTTTGAAAGTACCATTATCGTAGTATCTCATGATAGACATTTCTTAAATAAAGTGTGTACTCATATGGTAGACATAGATTTTAGCAAGGTTCAGTTATATGTTGGGAACTATGATTTTTGGTATGAATCAAGCCAGTTAGCACTTAAGATGGCTAAAGATCAGAATAAAAAGAAAGAAGAAAAAATTAAAGAGCTACAGGCATTTATTGCAAGATTTAGCTCAAATGCATCTAAGGCAAAACAAGCTACTTCAAGGAAGAAGCAATTAGACAAATTGACGCTAGAGGATATAAAACCATCTTCTCGTAGATATCCATTCGTAGGATTTAAGCCAGAGAGGGAGGCAGGTAATGATTTGCTTTTCGTTGAAAATTTAAGTAAGACTATTGATGGTGAAAAAGTTTTAGACAACATCAGCTTTGTTGTTAATAAAGGAGATAAGATAGCATTTGCAGGTAATAATGAGATTGCAAAAACTACTCTTTTCAAGATATTAATGGGAGAGATGGAGCCAGATAATGGGAGTTATAAATGGGGAATTACTACTTCTCAATCATATTTCCCTAAAGACAACTCATCGTTTTTTGATGATGTAGACCTAAATCTTGTTGATTGGTTACGTCAATTTTCAGAGGAAAAATCAGAAATATTCATTAGAGGCTTTTTAGCAAGAATGCTATTTTCAGGGGAAGAGGCACTTAAAAAAGCTAGTGTTCTTTCAGGAGGAGAGAAGGTTCGCTGTATGTTATCTAAAATGATGTTAAGCAGTGCTAATGTATTACTACTTGATGAGCCTACTAACCATTTAGATCTTGAATCTATTACTGCATTAAATAATGGGCTGATTAGTTTCCCAGGAACTATTTTGTTCGTATCTCAAGATCATCAATTTGTTCATACAATAGCTAATCGAATTATTGAAATAACTCCAAATGGAATAATGGATAGACAGATGACATTTGATGAGTATATTGAGAACGAAGATATTCAAAAACAACTAGAAATTATGTATAGATAAAAAGAACATTAATTATTAGATTTTTGAGCAGGTTAAGCTGTGAGTATTGTTTTAATAAAATATAATAATTGACAAAAGCTGTGAATGTTTTCACAGTTTTTTTAATGCAAAATTTAATTAGGTTAAAGGAAAAATATACTTAAATAGAATAATTTACACTGATAAAGAGGATAATATAAACTGACTAATAAGATGCAATTCGAAACTTGGGGGTATATGGGTTGTTTAAAAAAGTTACCAATTTAACACAAGAGAACTTGAGCAATAGAACAATAATAGATAAAGAAGCTAAAATAAATGGTGATATAGCGGCAAAAGATGTTGACATATTAGGATTCGTAGAAGGCAATATAGATGCTACTGGAAAAGTTACTGTTATAGGCACTGTTAAAGGAAATATAACTGGAATGGATATAGCTATAAACGGTAGAATATATGGCAATATAATATCTTCAGGTTTAGTATATGTGGATAAAGATGCAGTGATAACTGGAGACATAGAATTTGGAAGTATATTAGTGGAAGACGGAGCAATATTAAAAGGTACTTTCAAGGCATCTGAAAAAGGACAAACAGGGAGAGCTGGTACTGGTGGAGTAAAGATAAGGTGGGGTAAGGACGTTAGTACTTCCAAAGAAGCTAAAATAAGACTGAATAATTTAATTAATAAGACTGATTAGTAGTATATATTAATTGCCGAGCAGAAGCTCGGTTTTTTGTTTTAAACTATTCATCATGAAATATAGGTAAAATATTAAAGGAAAATATATAAAAAAATAGAATAGTAATACTGTAAATACAAGAAAAAATTTACTAATTTAATGCATATCTAAGGACTTAGAGCGTTAGTGTAATATTTTTAGGAACTGAGTTGATTATAGTAAGATTTTGAAAGGGGTGTAAATATGCATGGGATAGTATCACTGTTACCTCAACCATATTACAAAGAGGTTAAGGATATATGGAATGAATTAGAAAAAGAAATAGGATTAACAGGAATTAAAGTTACACCGTACCCACACTTTTCATGGCAAATTGGAGAAAACTATGATTTAAATAGATTGAAAAGTATATTTAATGATATTGCCATGTCTACAAAGCCATTTAGAGTTAAAACAACAGGAGTAGGGCTGTTTACTGGAAAATGTCCAGTTGTTTTTATACCAGTGGTTAAAGATAAAGAACTATTAAAGTTTCATTACTCTGTTTGGGAAAGATTAAGACAAGTTGGAGAAAAAATAAGTGAATATTATAGCCCACAATCATGGGTTCCACATATTAGCTTAGCTTATGGGGATGTTACAAAAGAAAATATTGGAAGAGTAATAAAAGAACTATCCTTTGTGGATTTTAACTGGAGCTTTGAAGTAGATAATATTTCTTTTATTTATGAGCTAGATGGGCAAGTGGGTGAGCTAAAGTATAGATTTAATTTCAAATGACCTTATACAGTACAGCACTTGCATAAGTATTACTACGTTTAAACTTAACACTTAGATTTTATGAGTGTATTTTTTTATATGGAAAAAATATCATTTTTTAATTCTTGTCTGTACATGTCTAAAAGGAGGTTATTGTGTGAAGGTAGATTATAATGAAATCTCTAAAAAGTATGATGATGTAAGAACTGCAGATTTGAAGCTGATAAACTTGTTTCTTGATGAAGTTAAAATAAGTGATGGAACTAGGATATTGGATTTTGGTTGTGGAACAGGAAATTATACAGATAAATTACGAAGAGTTACAGGGGCTAAAATATTTGGAGTTGAACCTTCAGATGGTATGAGAAAAAAGGCAAAAATAAAAAACCCTAATATTAATATTTTAAAAGGAAATCATGAAAAAATTCCTTTTGAAAATGATTTTTTTGATTTTATATATATGACTGATGTAATACATCATGTTCCAAATATAGAAACAATGTTTAATGAGCTAAAAAGAATATTGAAAATTAATGGAAAAATTTGCATAGCAACTCAATCTCATAAGCAAATTGAAAAAAGATTTTACGTAAAATATTTTCCAGCAACAGCTAAAGTTGATAAAGAAAGATATCCTGATATTGAAAGGATAATATTGGCTGGACAAAATGAAGGCTTAGAATATCTTAAGAGTGTAGCATACTGTGACGATAAATTAGTAAAGGTCGGACAAGAATTTGTTGAACTTGTTGAGAAGAAAGGATACTCAATGTTTCATTTAATTGGAGATGATGAATATATACAAGGACTGCAACAACTAAAAAATGATGTAAAAAATGAGATGCTAGAGCTTACGACAGCAGGAGGAACCTTAGTTTGGTTTAAAAATAAGAGGTGTGATATTTGATGAAATCTCATAAATACTAATATTAATTTTTATGCATGAATCTAAGTATGCTATAAAAGTAAGGAAAACTATGTATGTTTATAATTGTGGACCTGAAGTATAGTTTAAAAGCTTTAAAGATCTTGCCAGGACATGCTAGAAAGTATATTCTCAATTATTTATTTTAATTGTGTAGATTCAGAAGGTCTGATTCATAATATTGAGAAAATAAATAGAGTCATTACTTGATTGGAGGTAGATTAATGCGGCTATTATATGGGACATCAAATCCTAGTAAACTTAAGCACATGAAAGAAATGCTTCATGGGTTAAACATTGAAATTATTGGATTATATGACATAGATTTAGATATTGATATTGATGAAAGCGGGGGTACGCCATTAGAGAATGCTAGAATAAAGGCCACAACGTATTATAAGACTACTGGAATACCTACTTTTTCCTGTGATTCAGGGTTATATATACAAGGACTGGAAGAAGAAAACCAGCCAGGTGTTCATGCTAGGAGGGTAAATAATAAATATTTAAGTGATGAAGAGTTTATAGAATATTACTCAAATCTTGTTCAAAAGTTAGGAAAAGAACCTAAAGCTAAATTTAAGAACGCCATAAGCTTGGTTATAGATGAAAATAATGTTATTGAATATGATGGAGATGATATAGCAGATCATTTTATAATAACATCAAAAGCACATCATAGAAGAAAAACAGGGTTTCCAATGGATTCTATTTCGTTAGATATAGAAACAAAAAAGTATCTCATAGACTTAGAGAGAAGTAACAAAAATGAAAGAGAAATTACAGAAGGATTTAGAAATTTCTTTGAACGTACCATACTATAAAGAGTACAAAATACCTTAAACTAGATAAACTGTGGTTATATAAGTGAGAATCTAGTTGTTAAAAAAGGAGGATATTATGGAATTATTAGAGGTAATGAGAAATAGAAGATCAGTAAGGAAATTTAAAGATATAGATATAAGCAATAATGTCATTAATGATATTTTAGAAAGTGCAAAGCTTGCTCCTGAAACAGATACCTGTAATTATTATTTTGGAGTAATAAAAGATGCTAAAGTAAAGGAAAAAATTTCACATGCAACATTATGGGCAGAGTGGGTTGCAAAAGCACCTGTTATTTTTGCATGTTGCTGTGATATTAGTTGGGACATTAGAGAGCAAACTAAAGATGATTACGGAGTAATTGGAAATAAGCTTAGATATGGAGAAGACATTGTCAATTTTCTTAGGGAATATAAAAATCGTAAGGCATGTAAAACTTTAATGCAGAGCACACCTGTCTACATAGCTGCTCAGCATATGATTCTCACTGCTGTTTCCCATAATTTGCGTGGTTGTTTAGTTGACTTTATTGATATAGAAAAAATAAATAAAATACTAGGGTTACCAGATCATATCACATGTCAGCTTCTTGTTCCTATGGGGTATGCAGATGAGACTCCTATACAAAAAAGCAACGAGAACAGAAATGATATGTTCTTCTATGATAAATGGAAATAATAGATTAGCAATTTATTATATAAAATAGCTCAAAAGTTTTATATTAGAAATGGATTTATATGTAATGGGCTAACAAAAAGTTACTTTATAAGAAGGCATAGTTAGGACATTATCTAACATTGTAATTCAAAAACTTAAATCTAAGATAATAGGGGAGGACGACTATTTGAGTTTCAGATTTCAAGACTATTTCTATGAATACTTAGGTATAGACCAAAAAGAATTAAATAAAGGGAAAAGAATATTTAACACTGATCAAAGAAATAAACCATTAAACGGACAATTTGTTCAGTACTTAATATCAACTCATGTAGAGGGAAGTCTGATTTTTTCAGTAGCTCCTCAATATTTCGATGATTTATTTGAGTTTCTCCAAGGACAAGTTATTAACAATGTAGATGAAGTCATTAATATATTTCGAAAATTTTTCAGCAATAAAATAGAAAGCTTTAATGTTAGAAAAATGTACAGATTAACCCTTAGCAAAGATAATGATATTTTAGATTCGTTAAATTCATGTGCTGTAAGATTAACAAAAGAAATTTTTATGGATAATTTAGGCCATATAGATAATGCTCAAAAAATGGAGATTTGGGAAAGGAAAAAGCATGAAGTTTTGGAAGGCAGGAAATTTGTTGTACTAGAAGGTAATAAAATCACATCAGCATGCAAAATTTCTGATATAGATTTTGGTGGAGGAAACATTGCTGTATGGACTGAGTCAGATTGTAGAAACAAAGGCTTGGGAAAGCAGGTTGTAGCTGAAGCAGTGAAATGGTGTTTTAGCAATAATATTCTTCCTATATATTGGGTAGATTCAGAAAACATTGCGTCGATTAGTTTGGCTAAGAGTTTAGGGTTTAAAATTAAATCTGAAGAAATTGTTGTTTCAAAAACAATTTAGTTGTTAAGTCAATACTTAATATCACATTTAAATCATCAAATGAGATTAAAGGTGAAGAACGTGTTCGTTTTATTGACGAAAAGGGACAGATTTACAAGAAGTTTTTCATTATCATTTGTAAGGGTGTGTAAACAATGAATGAAAGAAGGGTTGAAATCAAATGACTAGTAATTTTTGGGTTGGTGAAAAAGTAAGTCTTCGTGCAGTAGAATTAAAAGACATTGACGAATTTTTTAAAGCAGGCCTTGAGGCAGATACAGATTTAGATAGGTTCTGTGATGAGATTCATTTTCCGCAATCGAGAGAAAAAATGCGAGAAAGGAAAGAAAATGCTATTAAGAAGGAGCCTAGAAATGATGAGTTCCGATGGATTATTGAGGATAAAAAAGGCAATTCCATAGGTAATATAAATACATTTGAATGCAATAAAAGAGTTGGCACATTTAAATATGGGATAGGCTTGGAAAAGTCCTATTGGGGAAATGGGTATGCAAAGGAAGCAATCAAAATTGTACTAAGATACTATTTTCGGGAATTGAGATACCAGAAGGTTAATGCATACGTCTATTCCTTCAATGAAAGGTCATTAAAACTGCATGAATCTTTAGGGTTTCAACAAGAAGGTAGGTTACGAAGGATGGTTTATACCAACGGTAGTTTTTATGATGAGATTTATTTTGGTATGACTTCTGAAGAATTTGATCTAATAGATATTCCGAAACAATTATAGAAATATTATAGCTTTTTTATGGCTCAGAAGCCCATATATGTTTTGTAAATGGCCATTTTGACGAATAATTTTTAAAAGGATGTGAATAATTATGAATCAGGATGAACGAATGTATGTTATCAAAAACCAAAAAATAGTAATAGAAAAAGAACTAGATGTAAATAGAATCTTAGATATTGGTGGCGGTGGTGAAGGTGTAATTGGGTTATGCTACGGAGACAAAGTAATCGCTATTGACCGAAGTAAAGATGAGTTGGAGGAATCTCCAGATGGACCATTAAAAATAGTGATGGATGCAAGCAAATTATCTTTTTTAGAGAATTCATTTGATGCTGTAACTTCTTTTTTTACATTAATGTATATTAGCATAGCTGAACATGAAAAGATTTTCAATGAAATTTACAGAGTATTAAACGAATGTGGCAAATTTATTCTATGGGATGCTACCATCCCTAAATATGATAATAGTACCAAAGATATTTTTGTTATACATCTTGAAGTAAGTACACCTGATAAACGAATAGAAACAGGTTATGGCGTTTTAAGAAAGGATAAAGAGCAAGATATTCAATATTTTATTAATATGGGATTAAGGACTGGTTTTAAAGTGATAAAAGAGGAAATACATGACCATACATTTAAGATCATATTTCAAAAATAATCAATAATGCTCTATCTAGAGTACCTCTACGTTAAATTTGAAACTTGCAATAATCATGAATCAACCTATTCTTTACTTATGGTATCAAGCCTATATGCTTCTAACATAGTTCATACTTATTTTAAATACAACCAAAACGTAAAATATAAATAATATCATGAAGAAGGAGGTAAATACGTGTTGAAGGATACTAACCAATTTGAGGATATTGATTGTTTTATTGAACACTTGAAGAAGAAAGATGATATTGTAGGAATAGTTGAGTATGGAGGCAGAACATATAAAGACATGAGTACTGGTGGTGATTATGATTTAACTATTATATTCAATAAGCCAATATCCCATAATTTTAGTGGTGTACACTTTCATATAGGAGGTATACCAATAGACTGTATGCTTTTATCTGTTGAAGATTTTTTATCTGATGCTCCATCAAATGAGTTTCTATTAGCTCATTTGAATTGTAGAATAATTTTCGATAGAGATAATATAATCCAAAATATTATAGATAGAATAAAAACAACTTGGAAGGTTCCAGAGTATTTGTCTGATTGTGAGATCAATACTTTTAGATTCACTTTTCAACATGTTATAGATAAATTAGACCATCGATTACATGATAACGAATTATATTCTAAGTATTTTATCTTTTCCTCATTTGATTGGTTTTTGCAATGTTATGCCAGAATAGAAAACCTTGAAATAGGAAAGCCAAAAGCACATCTTAAATTTATTGAAAATAATAATCCAATATTATTTAATATTATTAATGAGATGTATAACTCAAATGACGTTAATATACAATTTGAAATGCTAAAAAGGTGTGCAGGTCTCATACTTCAACCTATTGGAGAACTATGGTCAAGGGATGAGGTTTTATTTCATGTAACACCAGATGGAAAAAATGTGGAAGAGGAGCAAAGGTCAGTTATGAGGCTATTATTTGAATGAGGTGATAAGATGGAGCCCATAAATATTTTAGATATTGTAGTTGAAAGATACAGAAAAGAACTAGATGAAAATCTTGTTGGCATATATTTGCATGGTTCACTAGCGATGGGATGTTATACAAATACAAGCGACATAGATATTCTTGTTGTAGTAAGAGAGCCTATTGATATGAATGAAAAGAAAAATCTTATTCATTCAATCATATACTTAGAAAATTTACCTAAGAAAGGTATAGAGATGAGTATTATCCTAGAAAAATACGCAAGAAAATTCGTCTATCCTACCCCCTTTGAATTACACTATTCAGATTATCATAGGGATAGGTATTTATCAGATGAAAAATATATTTGTGGAGGTATGACAGACCGGGATTTAGCGGCCCATCTGACAATAGTTAAGCATAGGGGCATATGTTTGTATGGCAAAGAAATCGAAGAGACATTTGGCGGCGTACCTAAAGAGGATTACATAGACTCTATCTTGTATGATATAGAAAATGCAAAGGAAGAAATAATAAAAAATCCAGTATATATTACTTTGAACCTATGTCGAGTACTATGCTATCTGAAGGAAGAAGCTATCTGTTCAAAGCTTGAAGGTGGAAATTGGGGTAAAGAAGTAGTGCCTCAACCATATAGAAAGATTATAGAGGATGCTGTAAAAATATATACGAATGAATTAAAGGACATAAACTATGACAAAGATAGGCTAGTTGAGTATGCAGATTATATGCTGAAAGAGATAAACACATATAGATAAATTGATATAGGAAGATGACAATGAGACAAATCACAATGGCTGAGACAAGACTAAAAGGACATTTCTTCTTAATGAACAGTGATATCAGTCTTTATATGTAGTTTTAATCAGTGGATTGATATACATAAATATCTTTTTGTATGTTAGCACAGTTTTGTACAATACAATTGCATACATGACTAATATTTTTGATTGGACTTTTACTTAAAGAAGCTAAATAATTAAGTAATGTGAGGTGGATTATATGGAATATAAGCTAATATGTATAGATATGTTTCAAACATTGGTAGATGTAAATACAAGAATACCATTTATTTGGAAGAGGATTTTGAAAGATAGATATACATCTGAAGCAAAAGAAAAATGTGTGAAACTCGTGAGTCGTAAATTCCATAGAGAATATTACAATACTGTAAGTAAAATAGGTGATTTTCAAAATCTTAAGACAATATTTACGCCATGGTTTGAAGAAATTTCATCTGAAACAAAACTGGACTTTAACCCACATAATGCGGTTGAAATATTTTTATGTGAGCATGGGAATTCAAGCTTCTATGATGATACTATTCAATTTTTTCAATTAATTAATGGACAAGTACCAATTTGCTTAGTCAGTGATGCTGATGAAATTATGGTTGAACCTCTGCTAGAGAAATTTAAATTTGATACTATATTTATTTCTGAAAGAATTGGCTCTTACAAAAATGATCGTGAAAGTAGGATATTTCTTAAAGTTCTAGAGCATTATCATGTTAAACCTGAAATGATATTGCATATTGGGGATTCAGCATCAGATATTGTTGGAGCAAATAAAGTAGGAATAAAGAGTTGCTGGATAAATCGTAATGGCATAAAGTGGGAGTATGATGAGAAACCTGACTATACAATTAAATCTTTAATTGAAGCAGTTGAATTAATTACATAATGAAACAGGAATTTACATGGCAACTAAGGAACGATTCCTATAGATATAGGACATATATTGCTAAGGTGTAATATTTTTGAAACTGATTCTTTAGGAGGTTATATGAATGAAGGAGACTAACTATAGTAAGATTGCAAAGAAATACGATAAAAATAAATTCAGACATAATATTGAGCTTGATATTGATATTAAAAAGATTATTGAGGGGTCGGATAATCAAAAATTGAAGTTTCTTGACCTATCTTGTGGAACAGGCATATATTTATCTAAACAAATCCAATACTTTAATGAAGAATATATTGAGTGGCATGGGCTTGATGCATCTCAAGACATGCTTGACAAAGCAAAAGATAAGACGAGTAAGGCTTTATTAAAAAGAGGGCTAGCAGAATACCTTCCATATGATAGTGAGTATTTTGATTTTATTGTAAATAATTATGCTTTTCAGCACTATCAGGAAAAACCAAAGGTCTTGGATGAGGTAGCTAGAGTAGTGAAAAGAAATGGTATTTTTAAAATGCATAATATTTCAATACATGATATGAAGAAATGGTGGATATATGAGTTTTTCCCTTCTGCATATTCTGAAGATCTAAAGAGATTTTGGAACAAGGAATTAATCTTTAAGGAACTCAGTATTAGAGATTTTGATGTAAAGATACACATGGAATATAAAATGGAGGCAGGTAAAATAGCTGATTTCATGGGTTATGTATATAATCGGGATATTTCTGTACTTACACTTATTAGTGATGATGAATTTAATAGTGGGGTAAAAATGATGGAAAATATGATTAAGAAAGACCCACAAGTAGAAGTCGTAAATGACTTTGCAGAAATTTTCTTTGTTGCTACTAAAAGGTAGTATTTATAATACAGATTGGTAGTAGTAAGTGAGCCATTGCACATGAGAAGGTTCATATTGATGGCAAAAGATTATGGACTAAAAACGTATTCTTTACCTATCCTAACAACAAAATATGAATCTTTGAAGATAAATTAATTTTTTAACAAGAAAAAGTATTTTTCTATACTAGATATAGGATTTATAGGCTATTATAGAGGGTGTTATTTATATAATGAGGGGAGATTCAAATGGGCAGAAAAATATGTGCTATTTGGATATTAGATGAAATGACTAATCGAAAATTAGATGATATTAGAAAAGCTTTGGAAATATTCGATATTGAATATAATCCGATATATGGGCATATTACATTTGCAAGTTTTATTGATGCTGATATAGATAAAATTCTGCAATATACCAAGAAATTTGCAGAAGGAAAAAAATCATTTGAAATTAATTGCTCAGCGATAGGATTTTTAACAACTAACTGTATAGCATGCATACCTTCTACTTCAGGAAAATTGTTAGAATATTATAATGAATATCATCATGAGTTTGATTCTTATTGCAATACTTGGACAAGAGCTGATAGTGGGTTATGGCTTCCTCATATTTCTCTTTATCACAGTGAAATAGAAGACTTAGGTGCTATTATTGCTGAAATGTCAAAAAGATTTGCTCAATTTAGCGGAAAAATTATCAGGATGGAACTATCTGTTGTGAATGAAAATGATTTTAATATAATATACTCTCATGATTTAGAATGATAAAAGAATACTATTAAGCAAATGCATTAAATAAAATGAGAATAATCTATATTGTTGTTAACACTTATTCACGATATTATGCGATAGATTATAGAACTGTGAGACGATTGAAAAAAGAGCTTTATTAATGTTAGTCAAATGGGGAGAAGATGAAGTGTATATTAGTATAGGAAGCTGGGTAGCTAAAGTACATGATAAAATACAGAAACTGTTAGGACTTCGACGTTTTCTAATAAAGGTAAATTGGTAATATCTAAAAATAGTGATCATGAGATTTGTTTAGATAAGCCAGATATAATAATTTGTCTATAATCACCATTTTAATATAATAATTTAGGGGGATTTTATATGCAATTTAGTATCAATTTTTCAAGCATTCGTACTATGCTTAAATTATGTGCTGAGTTAAAAAACGGGAATATTAAAGAAAGAGAAATTAAGGAATTGTTAAATCATGAAGACTATATGTTTGAGCTTTCGCGATATAAGAATAGGGTATCTAGAGAAGAGTTCATTGATTATTTTCTTAATCTACCTAAGTTGAACGAAGAGAGTATTGATAATAATGATCTAAAGATTCACCACAAATATTATGTGTATTTATTAGATAATTTGGATTTATTTTTAGACAAGGAGAAAGAGATACACAAATGGTTTAAGAGAGATGTTTTTGAGGCGCAAATTAATTATGCTTTAAAAGGACTACCCGATGATCTAAATCTTCCTGAATTAAAATTTATTTTCACAATAGGAATAGGTCAAAGTTTTGGGTATGTTCATGGAAATGGAATGCACTTTGACTTTTTGCAGCTTATTAAAGAAAAAACATTAGAAGATTTCTGTTCGACAATTGCTCATGAAGTACACCATGTAGGCATGAATTTAATCCATGAAAGTATTGATATTAATGCTTTAACTCTAGAATCACTATTTTATTTATACTTTTCAGGTGAAGGGTTAGCGGTTAAATATTGTAATAATGCCGAAGGAGTTTTATCAAAACCAATAAATGATGGACCTAAAAATATTGGATTAGATAGTTTTACTTGGGAATATTTAAACAGTGACTTTAACGATACAATGAAACAATTTAAAGCCACTATTAGAAGAATTAGAAACAATGAAATAAGAACTACAGAGGAATTAGTAACACATATTGAAGAGTACTGGATGAATCCACTTACAAAAGAACAAAAACCTGGTGATATACCAAAATTAAAGCATTTTAGATTATATTCTTTAGGAAATGACATTTGGGGAGTTATCCACGATTGCTTCGGGAAAGGTGTAGTTTATGAAACATTGAAAAATCCACAAAACTTTCCATCTGTATATAATAAAGCACTACAAAATATTGGAAGAATAGAACTTCAGATTTAATCATTTATTTCTTTTTTATGCAATAAGAAGAATGTCTTTGCAAAAACTTGGAGGGATAGATTTGGGAGATTATATAGGTGATTTAAGAAAATACATAGGAACAAAGCCAATAATTATGTGTGGAGCTAACGTTATATTGTTAAATGAAAAAGATGATATTTTATTACATCATCGTATAGATAGAGATTGGTGGGGGTTACCAGGTGGAGCGATGGAACTTGGTGAAAGTCTCGAACAAACCGCTAGTCGTGAAGTATTTGAAGAAGTGGGATTAGTTTGTGGTAAAATGAGACTTTTTAATGTTTATTCAGGTGAGGAGTTATATTATAAGTACCCAGATGGGAATGAAGTTTATAACGTAACTGCTACATATTTATGTAAAGACTACTCTGGAGAAATTATTGTTGACCCTTCAGAAGGACGAGATGCAAAGTTTTTTTCATTAACCGACATACCTTCAAATTTAAGTTCAACAATAAAGCCAATAGTTGAAGAATTTGTATCAAGATATGATGAACTAAAAAAGCAAGAGGTAATATAGGAATGTTATAAACAGCGTACCATATATGATTATAAAAATCTTACAAATAGTATTAGAGCATTAGGAGCTACTGAGCAGTTACAGAAATCATAATAAAATAGTATTCTTATTTAAGCCAGATGTTAATATCAAGGAATTATATTTTGTTTTATGAATATTGATTAATTGATAAATAAAAATTGGAGGAATAAAATGTGAATACAGTTATATTCGATATGGATGGAGTAATCATAGATAGTGAGCCAATTCATTTTGACGTAGATATTAAAACTATGGACTATTTTGGATTTAGCATCTCAAGTAAAGAGCTGGAGAAGTATGTTGGTATGACAAATCCTGAAATGTGGTCTTTAATAAAGGATGAGTACAGCTTAATCCAATCAATTGATGAAATTATTAACTATCAATTAGAAAATAAAATTAGAATTATAAGAGAATTAGACATCTCACCTATACAAGGTATTACAGAGTTACTATTTCAACTGAAAAAACACTCTGTACCAGTTGGAATTGCTTCCTCATCACCAAGAAGATTTATAGAAGAGGTACTTAAGAAGTTTGATTTACTAGGCTATTTTTCGTGTATAGTAAGTGGAGAAGAAGTGCCTAGGGGGAAGCCAGCACCTGATGTTTATATTGAGGCAGCTAATCAATTAGGAGTTAAAGCTGAAGCATGTATTGTAATTGAAGACTCTACAAATGGAGTTTTGGCTGCAAAAAATGCCGGGATGAGATGTATAGGATATAGAAATATTAACTCTGGTAATCAAAACTTATCACATGCAGATATTGTTGTAGACTCAATTAAAGAAATCAATTTACGAGATATTCTGCAAATTAGATAATAAACTATATCAATTTTATGAATCTGATTTGTAGTATGAGACTTGAAAATCAGTAAGACTAAACCCTGTTTATGTTTATTTTTTACATTATTGGAGGTTTATATAGTAGTAGGTGAGGAGAATGAAAATGATTATTAATGAAAAAGCTGCTAATACGATTAATTCATTTGTAGGAGAATTTGAAATTATTAGAGATCATAGGAATAGTAGTAATAGGACAGGAGTATTAGAAATCAATGCTAAGAATGAGAGAATGTTTGTTAAGGTATATAACAGACTGAGCCATTGGAGTCCTGAAGTTTATGCATATAAAAACTGGACTCATATATTTAAAGAATATGCACCTATACTGATACACTATTTTTGTGATGATAACTTTTATGGAATAATAACTACTCCCATCTATGGCAGAACAATAAATGAATATCAAATTAATGACGAAACTATATTGGAAACAGCTTACTATAAAGCAGGAGAATTACTCAGACGGCTACATGATAATTTTGAAGGAACATTTTTTGGAATTCTAGGAATTGATGGCTTGCCTCTTGAAAACAATGTGAAAACAGACCCAGTTCATTATATTAATTCAGCCTTAGAAGATATTTTAAAATCAGGATATGATAAAGAATTGCTTAATAATAGCGATAAGAAACTAGTTGAATGGTGTATGAAGCAAAGTGATGTTTTTACAAACAGTAGGTCAGTCCCTACAAACTGGGATTTTTCGCAAAATAACTGGATGGTAGATGAAAATGGTATGTTTACCGGGTTTATAGATTTCGAGAATATGCTTTGGGGAATTGATGTTGATAGTTTTGGAGTAGTAATTGAAAGGTACACTCAAGATAGACTTAGATTGAGGAAAGCATTATTTGAAGGATATGGATTAGATGACAGCTTAGAAAAGCAGCTTCAGCTTAAAATTGTGAGTGTGAAAATGGCTATAGCAGATATAACATATGGAGCAAGTATTGGTGATGATAGATTTTTTTCATTAGGAAGAAAATTACTCGACAGGTTAAAGTAATAAGGTTAAAGGAGAAATTTGATGGAAAGACAATGGTTAAAATGGGCGAAACAGTTACAATCAACTTCACAAGCAGGGTTAGAATATTCAAAGGATATATTTGATATAGAGCGATTCCAACAAATTAGAGAGATAAGTTTAGAAATCATGAGTAAATATACTGAAATTGATCATTCAAAGCTTAAAGATCTGTTTGGGAATGAATCAGGATACCAAACTCCAAAGGTTGCTATCAGAGCAGCAATATTTAAAGATGGAGAGATATTGCTTGTTAAAGAAAAATCAGATAATAAATGGGCACTTCCTGGGGGATGGGCTGATATCGATAAGTCAGTTTATGAGAATGTAAAGAAAGAAGCTATGGAAGAAGCAGGTGCAGAAGTACAACCAAAGAGAATAATAGCAATATTCGACAGGCAAAAACACAGAACAGATAATTATCCGTATTCAGTATATAACATATTTGTAGAGTGTGATTATATCCAAGGCGAGTATGGAGACAACATAGAGACAAGTACATGTGGTTTCTTTAAGATAGAAAGCCTGCCAGAATTATCTGAAGGAAGAAATTCTAAAGAACAAATAGAATTATGCTTTCAAGCAAGGCAAGAAGACAAGTTCGAAACTGTATTTGACTAATATATATTGAACTAGCACGTATCCTCAATATTTCATTGAGGACAAAATAATTGTGACAGTAGAATATTAAGAGTTACGAGGAGGAGATGGCATGAAGAAGATTTGTCTACTAGTTTTTATGTGTATACTTCTTGTAGGATGTAGCACTTCTATTCAAACAATAGAGGATGAAGGGTTAGCAAAGGGGACATTCATAGTAACGCCCACTTCATTATTTGAAACTGCTGAATTGAAGAAACTAGAACCTCATCTAGATATGAAAACCGGTTGTGTAAAAATACAATATAAAGGTGATAAAGAGTGGATTCAAACTAAATACGAGATCTGGGAGGAAGGAAAATTAAAGGATTCTTATGGTGATTTTGGTATTCGAGTAGCATATCCTAATGAAAATAAAAGTGAATACAATGGATTAATAAGTATAAGTATAAAAGATAACTTTCTACTTGATGACTTTAAAACGGCACCTAAAATGATTATGACAACTGCAATTGATAGATCAAGTTTTAGAACAATAATAGATAGGTATGATTTAGACTATGGATCAAGTGTATATAACCTATTAGAGCCAGTAGTAGGGAAGGATACAGAAGAAGTTGCAGCATGGGCTTTAATTGGAATAGATAATAAACAAGATGAAGGATATTCACCTGAACCAACCATTGAAGATACAGTGAAGAAATCAGATTGGGCACTTGTGCTGAAAGTTTATTTTAAATAATAGATTAGAAAAATCGTATAATAGAAATAATTAGTTCAGAATATTTAGGATATATAGCTAAAAGGGGGATAAGAGATGACGAAAGAGAGAAAAGAAACATTTAATGAGGTATCAAAGAAATATGAGAGGATAAGACCGACTTATCCTATAGAATTATTTGATGACATAGTAAAATATTCTGATATTAAAAAAGGTAGCAAAATATTAGAAATAGGGTGTGGCACTGGAAAAGCTACTCAGGGGTTTGTGGATCTGGGGTATAAGAATTTTACTTGTATTGAGTTGGGTAGCGAATTAGCGAAATTAACGAAAGAAAAATTTAAAGAAGCAACCACTGTAAAAGTGTTTAATATGCCTTTTGAAGAATGGTCTAGTGATCATGATAACTTTGACCTGGCAATAGCAGCTACTTCATTTCACTTTATAGATCCTGCGTTAGGGTATCCTAAGGTAGCGAACTTATTGAATAAAAAAGGGTCAATAGGCTTCTTTTGGACTGTTCATGTTCAATCATATAATGATATCTACTCTGATATAAGAAAAGTTTATCATAAATATGCACCACAACTAGATGATTCTAAAATACCTTTACCTAAAGATGCTATAAATACCACAAAGCAATTAATACTGAGTTTCGACTTGTTTGAAGATTTGACTATCAAAGAATATGAATGGAATGAAACTTATACGGCTGAAGAATATATAGCTTTATTAGATACTCATTCAAAACATAGGTTATTACCTGAAGAGAATAGAGAACTATTATTTGAAGGAATTACAGATATAATTCATGGATATGGAGGTAAAATTCAAAAGCAACACTTAGTTGCACTGTACTTAGCTAGGAAAAAATAGAGATAAATGTGTATAGTATTTTAACGTTTATTGCTAACAGCTAACTAACACATATACCGTGACTATATGAGGTTAATTTAAGGACAAGGATATGAAGTCTTTTTATTCATAATTGTTTGAAGTATTCTAATGTTTATAGTGTTAGGATATCTATTTTGTATTTATAAGGAAGTGATTTAATATGTTCTTTTATACTATAGAGACAGAAAGACTTATTTTAAGGGAACTAAATGAAGGTGATTTTTTATCTATTCATAGTTATGCTTCAGACCCTGAAGTATCAAAATATCTACCTTGGGGACCAAATAATGAAGCAGATACAAAAGTTTTTTTAGATAGAGTTATAAAATACCAATATGATAATCCAAGATATGATTATGAAATCGGAGTCGTAACAAAAGAAGATGATAATTTAATCGGTGCTTGTTCAATACATGTATCAAACTCGTACAATAAAGAAGGTTGGATTGGATACTGTTATAATAAGCAGTATTGGGAAAATGGATATGGTTCAGAGACAGCTAAATACATTATTAAGTTTGGATTCGAAGATTTAAAATTACATAGGATCTTTGCTACATGCGATCCCAATAATATTGGGTCAGCGAAAGTGTTAGAGAAGATAGGGATGAAAAAAGAAGGCCATTTAAGAGAACATAAATGGCAAAAGGGAAGTTGGAGGGACTCATTCCTGTATTCGATTCTTGAACATGAATATAGGGAGAGCTTATAATAAATCTTTATTATTTGGTGGGCGTTTCTTGTAAAAATACTAGGGAGGTTGAACAAGATGGATAAGAGCATGAGATTAGAAATAATAAGAAATTTTAAGGCTAGAAACATAGATGTTTCTTTTTTTGAAACATTAGAAGATGTTAAGAATAAAATAATTGAATTAATACATTTAGATTGTTCAGTAGGCATTGGAAACTCAAAAACTTTAAAGGAAATCAATGTATCAAAGATACTAAAGGAAAGAGGAAATATTGTATTTGATAAAACACTGGCTGCAAGTAAAGAAGAAAGTAAGCAGATGAAAAAAAAGTCGCTATTAGCTGATTGGTATATAACAGGAACAAATGCTGTCTCAAAAGAAGGACATTTAGTAAATATAGACCATAGTGGAAACAGAGTAGCAGCAATGATGTATGGTCCAGACAATGTAATAGTTGTTGTTGGAAAGAATAAGATATGTAATACACTAGACGATGCCATAAACAGAGCTAGAAACATATCAGCTCCACTGAATGCAAAGAGGGCTGGATATAATCCGCCTTGTTTAAAGCTAGAGAAATGTGTGGACTGTAAAACAGACGAAAGAGTTTGTTTTAACTTAGCTATTATAGAAGGTCAATTCGTAAAAGACAGAATGAAACTTTTTATCGTAAATAACGAGTTAGGATTTTAATATGAGCATACATGTTATTACTAAGATTTGGGGGAGCAATAATGACTATTAATAGTAAAGAATCAGTAGATGTATTTAATAGGATGTACTTTAGAAGCTTTAGGGCAAGGAATCTCATTGCCTGGAGCTTTACATATACTATACTTATGTTTTTCTTTTTTGACACAGCATTATTTACAATTAATTCATTATCTGTTCCCTTAATTGGGATATTAATATATTTTTTTATGCCAGATAATCTTTATAAAGAAAATCAGAAATTAATAGATGAGTTCTATAAAAGAACACAAGATAGTTGTGACAATAATAAAGAGACCATATCTATCGTATGCAATCTAGTAAAGTTTGATGGACCTACATTTGGAATTTTAAAGATTACTCCGAAAAAGCTAAGCTTTACACCTTTAAGAGAAAACATTCAGGATCAAGCATTTGATTTTAATGAGCAAGAAATAAAGCAGCTTGATGTAACCATAACTAATTCTAGGAGATTAATATTCAATAGAATGTGTTTTAAGCAGTTATCTAAATTATTAAGAATTTCATGTAAACAAAAGAAAATGTTCCTACAGGCACCAGAAATAGAATCTACATTAAAAACAATTAAAGAATATTTAGATAATGTTAAGTAAATGTGTGTTATCAAACCTACCTTAACTTTTTTCAAAATAATGATCTTATTTCCATATCTATTATATCCACAAGTATTTTTCTCTAAGAAAAAATCACAAATACTAAATAGCTTTACTCCAAAATTATCTGTATTTATTCAAATAGAGAAAACCTAAAAACTCTATTTAGCGTATAATGTCGAGTTCAGTTAAAATAGTAAAAGGAGATCAAGTATAAAAATAGAATAATAATATTGGTAATAAAATAATAAATTACAATTTTGATATATTTAAAAACTGGAGTTAATTTGCATAACTTACTACATGTAGTAAGTATTTTTATTAGAGTTAGAGCAGAAATGACATATTGTACAGACATTAAAAATACTGGACCAGTCATGATAGTGCAGTTCTTTCGTGTCTGAAGTATTTATTCAATTATTTATTTCAATATATTATTGAGTTTCCTATAAAATTAGGAAGGGGGCATGGTATGGATTATATAAAAATAAATGAAAAAACTTATGGATATGCTGTTAATTTCAAGGATAATGATGTACTAAGAAATAGCTATAATAATTTAACAAGAAAAACGTATGGATTCGATTTTGAACAATGGTACCAAAATGGGTATTGGAAAGATAAATATATTCCATATGCACTTATAGACGGTAATACAATTATTTCTAATGTATCTGTCAGTATCATGGATTTCTTCTTAATGGGAGAAAAAAAGAGATTTATACAAATTGGTACGGTTATGACAGATAAAGAATATAGAAACCAAGGCTTGAGCAGATATCTTATGGAAAAAGTATTAGAGGAATGGAAAGATAGATGTGATTTAATATATCTTTTTGCCAATAATAGTGTTCTTGATTTTTACCCTAAATTTGGCTTTAGCTCTGTGCCCGAATATCAATACTCTAAAGAAATATTCGCAAGAAGCTTAGCATCAGATATCATAAAATTAGACATGTCAAATAAAAAAGATAGAAATTTTCTTTTTGATACAATCAATGGCTCATTAAAGTTTGCTCAGTTGGCTATACATGATAATGCGTCACTAATTATGTTCTATTGCACATCACTTATGAAAGAAAATGTTTATTATATCAAGCATCTTGATGCTATTATAATAGCAGAATTTAAAGATGACATATTGTTTTTAAACGATATTTACTGTAAATGGAATGTGTCATTAGATAATATCATTGAAGCAATAGCAAACAAAGAGACTAAAAAAATAGTTTTGGGGTTTACACCTAAAAACACATCTTCATTTGATAATAACTTATTACAAGAAGAGGATACAACCCTTTTTGTCATGAAAGACAAATTGAAAATTTTTAATAATATTAAAATAATGTTTCCAGTTTTATCCCACGCGTGATGAGAAAAAAACTAAAATTAAAAAATTTATCATATAAAAGAGAAGCTAGATAAAGAGCTTGGAAGTTTAATCATAGGATTTATATATATCTTAGCTTTGTTTAATTTACTTTAGCTTGAAAATTTCAATAATATCTTTATGATAGAAAGAAGGTATACATATGATTAATATTGTATCAGAGGCAAAGAATTGTCTTAAAAATTCATCAAAAGAAAATGGGCTGGCGACTGGACAAGTTAGGTCGATTTCTTCAGCATTATAGGGAGGGGTTTATATGCATCCTATTTTATTAGAATTAAAGGAGCAACTAGAGTCTATAGATGATACATTTGGAGAAAGTATTAATCTACTTAATAAATACAACAAAGTTACTGTCGCTGAGCACTCAAAATGTGTAGCAGCCGAGGCAGAGCGGCTTGCCAGTATATTTGGAGTAAACCATAAAGAGGCAAAAATAGCAGGTATTTTGCATGATATTAGCGCTGTTGTTCCAAATGAGAAGAAGATAGAAGTTTCTGAATCGTTATATATAGATATATTGTCTGAAGAGAGAGAATTTCCACCAATCATTCATCAAAAATTATCTAAAGAAATTGCAAGAGTTATATTTGGGATAACAAATGAAAGAGTTTTAAGTGCTATTTGTTGTCACACAACACTAAAGAGTAATCCAACTCAATTAGAAATGATTTTATTTATTGCAGATAAGCTGAAATGGGACCAAGAAGGAACACCTCCATACTTAGAAAATGTACATGATGGATTAAAGCAGTCATTGGAAAATGGAGTGTTTGCTTTTATAAAGTATTTGTATGACAATCAATCTAGTCTAAAAGTTGTACATCCTTGGTTAGCTGACGCATATAACTATTTGAACGAATTACTTGATCTAAAATAAAGCTCAATCTAAAAGCATTTGTTTGAGGTGTATTTCAGGTATATCACAAGCGTTAGACGTTATGTGAGAGATGAGGGTTGATATATTTTTTGAAAGGTTAATATAATAGGAAGGCGAGGAAAGTGAAATGAATAAGATAGTCGCATATTGTGGTTTAGTTTGTGATGATTGTCCTGCGTTTATTGCTACTAAAAATAACGACTTAGCGCAAAAAGAAAAGCTTTCTGAGGAATGGTCAAGTCCCCAATATAAGGTTAGCCCAGAAGATATAAATTGTACTGGATGTCACTCAGATTCTAATGTTGTTTTTAAGTTTTGCAGGGAATGCGAAATACGTATATGTGGAATTGGAAAGGGAAAAAACAACTGTGCTTATTGTAATGAATACCCATGTACAAAGCTTGATATTCCTTTTAAAAATTCTCCCCAAAATAAAGAAACACTAGATCAAATAAGAGAGAGGCTATGAGAATAGATATGAGTAAAGAATTTAATACAACTTTACGAAAACTTGAAGGCAAAATGGAATGGACAGTATTCTTTATTCCATTTTCTGTAGAAGAAGAGTATGGAACTAAGGGCAGATTTAATGTAAAGGCTATAATTGACGGTCACTTTTTTCCAGGGACATTGTTACCTAGTAAAAATGGACACTATATGGTTTATAATAAAGAAGTAAAATCGATATGTAAAAAAGAAATAGGAGACAGCATTCATGTAATTCTAACACCTGATGTTCAAAAGAGGGAATTAACTATACCAGAGTATATCCAAGAAGCTATAAGAAATAATCCAATTGCAAATTTAAAGTTCAATGAATTACCATATTATATTAAGAGAGAAGAGATAAACAAGATTGAAGAAGCAAAGAAAGAAGAAACAAAGAAAAGAAGGTTAGAAAAATTAATACATAAATTGACTTTATAATACTGCTTCATTGTGAAAGTCAGAAAGACAGTTTTAGTTAATTGTAAGCAATTTACAGGATGAAATACAGAAATCATGAAGTCATTTGATGGATAATGGGAGGCTTATAATGAAATACCAATTTAAAGGAAAAGTATTTAAAGAAGGAGTAAGAACATTTGTCAGTATTCCTTTTAATGTATGGGAAGTATCTGGGCAAAAAGGACTTATACCTGTTAAAGTGTCAATAGATGAATTAACTTTTGAATGCAAACTAGTGCCTAAAGGAAATGGAAACTATTATATACCTATTACTAAGGCTGTTTTGAAAAACTTAATTTTAGAAGAATTCAATGTATCTTTTGAAGTGATAGATTCATTAACACGTATTAATAATAATAGTCCATACAGTTTGAAAAATCCTATAAGAAAAATAGATAATATTGAGATTATTCAACCTGAAGATGGATTGTGTGGACAAGCATGTATTGCAATGCTTGCAGGAGTACCAATAGAGGAAGTAATTTCTTTAATGAAATCAAAAAAATGGCAGGCATCTTTAAGTAAGGTTATTGAAGCATTAGACTATTATGGAATTGCACACTCGGATAAAATGGTTTACAACTGCAAAAAAAATAAGAAACTTCCAAAATGCTGTATTATAAACACAAGAGGACATTTAATGCTTTTTTATGATGGAAAATATTATGATCCAGGTAAAGGGATAATGAAAGAGTATGATCAAAATCAAGTAACTGGATACTTGGAAATAATTTTGTAGTTGAGTAAGTTTAATTATTATGTATCTAAAAAGATATCTGATGATAGATAAAAATTCTTGTACGAGTTTTTTGAAAGATTAAGCGTATAAGAAAAAAATAGAATTTTATTTAGTTCATTAAAAATTGAGAATGTATCGGAATGGTGGCGAATATGAAAAAATATATCATTTATATTATTTTAATAGTAATATTATTAGTATCAGTTTTTTTTGTAGGAATAAAGATAAGTAAAAAGCAAGAGGTAGATGGAGTAGTTGAATATGCAGGAAAAGGGAAATGGTGGGATGTAGTATATATTTTTGATAAAGAAAGATATGAGGATAAGCATGTTAATTACTTCAAGATAACTTATAAGAAAAAAGGAGAAATCGTAAAATTAAAAGATATTGATATTACAATTACATCTAAAGGTAGTATTATTACAGGTAATGTTGGAGATATGGATGTTAAAGAAAGAATTAATGAAGAAGGGTTTCAAGAAATATTATTTTTAGTAGGGACAGTAAATCGTAAAACATATTTTCAGGACAAATATAAAATAAATATTAAGTCCAGTAGTAAGTCAGACACAGTCAATTTAACATACCAAAAGCAATAAAGGCAAGTTTAACTACACATGTGCGGAATCAGAGACTTTTTGACTATAAGAAATATAACGGAAATTATGAATGTAATAAGTGTTTATTGATAGTTAAGAAAATACACTTAATATAAGAAAGAAGAAATGGATAGAAGGTTAAAAATTGACATTAAGTATGAGCAGCAATAGTACTTATAAATCGAAATATAATAGAGCTACAGGTGGTCATCTAAATCTAGATAATCTAAAGACAATTCTATATCTTTTATGGAGGTTGAAATGAAAAAAACTAAAAATATTAAAGCTATTTTATTTGATTCAGGAAGAACTTTGAACATTCCTAGGACTGGTCATTGGTTTATAACGCCTAATTTTTATAGAATAATTGATACCTCAAAAGTTGAAAGTAAACAAGACTCGTTTGATAGTGCAATGGAAAAAGCTTGCAACTATATAAACAAGATAAAATTTGTAAAAACTGAAGAAGAAGAGTTTCAGATGTTCAAGGAATTTTATAGGATTGTTTTGGAAGAAGCTAAATACGCCAATATAGATGAATTTACTTTAAATGCTTTAGCAGAAGATAATGTTTTTAACGATGATAAATTTTTGTTTTTTGATGACGTAGAGATTTCAATAAAAAAGCTAAGTCAGGAATATATATTAGGAGTAGTTTCAGATACATGGCCTTCTTTAGAGAGAGTATTCATTAATAAAGGTTTAAAAGAATATTTCTCAACTTTTATAATGTCTTCAATTTATGGCTCAAATAAATCTGAGAAAATATTGTTTGAAAAAGCCCTTGAAGAATTGAAGATTGAATCTTATGAAGCTATATTTATTGATGATAATGAAACAAATCTTATAGCTGCAGACGAATTTGGAATGGTGCCTATATTAATTGATAGGTATGAGAGAAAGGATTTGAAAAGTAAGTATCCAATAATCAAATCACTAGAAGATTTATCTATATTTTTGTTAGAAAATGGCCCAGACATTTATTAGAAGAGAATAATGATCAGAATGCAGCCATTTGGAAGAGGGCACCATGTGTTTAATTATAGAGATCTATAAATCTTAAATGAAACTAATGAACCATATCAAATTAAAGAATTAAATATGGTTGTCTTATAAGTGAAATTAGAACTAGTATAGAACCACACCTAAAATACAGGGTATATGAGAAAGGACATAAAATAACTCATGAGCCATCAATCAGTTCAAGTATGTAAAATTTAAAAAAGAGTTTCTATAAATGAAAGAAGATATTATAGAACGATAATAGATTAAATAATGCTATATCATAACTCTTAGTTCAACTAGCTGACAGATTTTATATTATGAGAAGGTTCAATTTTTTTAACACTTATTTTAGTCTATATAATGGAATGGGAGAGGAATTTGAATGAAGATAATATTTCGCTTACTATTTATTTTACATAGCTTTGTAGGAATAGGAGCTATGGCTGGAGGATTAGCTGCTATTACAAATCCCCAAGAACCACTTGGAGTACCAGTTGAAATACTAAAATATTCACCTTTTAATGATTTTCTAATACCTGGAATTATTCTGTTTGCAATGATTGGTATTGGAAATATATTTAGTGCGCTAATGATTTATTTAAAGTCAAGATATCAAGGATATATTAGCAGTGTCTTTAGTTGGGCTTTAGTCATTTGGATTGTAGTTCAATGTATAATGCTTAATTCAGTTGTTTTTCTGCATATTTTATATTTTGTCATTGGATTAATTGAAGCCGTTTTATCAATAATCATTTTGTTTAAACAGCGTTTATTTCCAACAGATATTATCCTAAAATATTACAAAGAAGTAAGAAAAGGAGTGAAATGTTGATATCTGAACCTCTTTTCAATATAGAAGTAATAGCACGATGTGGCTGACTGTATCAAGAGAATTTATAGGAACTGAATATTCAACAAGTCTTTCATAAATATTTGTAAAGAAGAAAAATATGAAAGAGAGTTATATATTGCGTTCAACATTTAATAACGAATATTATGGAAGTTATAACTATACCATTTATTATATTGAATACAGGATATCTGCATGTTTTGTCTTGGGAGGAGATAATATGTGGACGAGAGGATTAATTAAAGAAAGAGCTAAAGGAGTATTAAAATTTAATTATTGGAAGGCATTTGTTGTGAGTTTAGTTATAGTAATTGCAGGTGGAAATAGCAATGGAGGAGGGGATATCAGTATAACGAGAGAGTATAGTAACTTTGAAAATACATTTATAGGACATGTGGAAATGATGTTTGGAAGTTTTACATTATTTCTAGTATCTATTGTGTTTTTTTTGATCATTTTGAGAGTTTTTATAGGATACATGCTTGAAGTAGGTGGAAGAAAGTTTTTCATTAGAGCAGCAGAAGGTGAGTCATATATGGGTTATCTTGGTTATTGCTTTCATGAAGGAAGATATTTCAGTGTATTTATAACAATGCTACTTAGAAGTATTTATGTATTTTTATGGACCTTATTATTAATAATACCAGGAATAGTGAAATCATATGCATATCGCATGGTGCCATATATTTTAGCAGATAATCCTTCAATAGGATATAACAGAGCAATAGAGTTAAGTAATGAGATGACGAAAGGAGAAAAATGGAACATATTTGTACTTGATTTATCATTTATAGGGTGGTATTTACTTGGAGCATTAGCTTTCTTAGTAGGGGTATTATTTGTGCAGCCATATGATGATGCTACAAATGCTGAATTATATTTAATTCTCAGACAAGATGCTATAGCAAGAGGGTTAACTTCATATGAAGAGTTAAATATGACAGAATAATCAATGATAACTTAGTATTATGGATATTTTAGATTAATAAAACCACACCAGCTTCTTTTCATGAAACTACAGTAAAAGAGGAACTAGACAAACGAGGTATTAATAAATTAATTATTGTATGCCTTAGAGACTATCTTTTAAATGTTAGTTACAATAAAAATGTGAAGGCTACAGTTATAGAAATTTAGCAAGGAACAATATGTTGTGCAATTATAGAATGATTTTTATCATAGTGACATGGAGGGAACGACTATATGGAGAATGTTATATATAGAAAACTAGCAGTAGAAGATTGCCAGTGCATAAATGAAATGAATCCATCTCAATATATTGGAAAAGCATGGAGAAAAGTGAATGGTAAACATCAATTAGTTGAAATCAATTACCATGATTTAGATTGGCCAAATGGATATGAATATCATTACAACAATTTGAAAGAGACCATTATAAATGAGGGTAGTGCAATTGGTGCTTTTGATAATAATAGACTACTAGGCTTTGCAACCATCAATCGCGAATTTTTTGGTGAAAAATATAATTATGTTTTACTAGACCAACTTTTCATTACATTGGAATGCAGAGGCAAAGGAATAGGAAAAAAATTATTCATGCTTTCTGTCGATGTAGCAAGAGAGTGGAAAGCAGATAAAATTTATATCTGTGCTGGTTCTGCTGAAGAAACAATTGCCTTTTATTGTGCAATAGGTTGTAAAGAAGCAGTAGAAATAAACAAAGAGTTATATGAAAGTGACCCAAGAGACTATCAATTAGAGTTTTCACTATAATATTTTTGAGATAGTTGGGAAAATATTATTTAGAGTCAACAATAAAAAGTTTAATTGGTAGAAGAAGGGTGGGCAGATATTTAGAAATATCTTAAAATCATAAAGAAGAAAACAAATCATGTAAAATATTATTTGAACACAGATCAGATTTAATATCAGATGAACAGCTTGAGAATTGTTATAACTGGATAAGTAAGATATTAAGTGATTAATAATATGGAATCGAGTATTGTAAGAGAATTGACTTTTAGACATCTAAAAGTCATGTAGAGAATCAGAATATATTTTAGTTAGTAGCTTTTACACTTGATGCAAGGAGGAAAAATGAAAAGGAAATCTATAAAGATATATCAAGTTGATGCTTTTACAAATAAAATATTTCAAGGTAACTCAGCAGCAGTATGCATGTTAAATGAATCAATTGGAGATACAGATATGCAATCGATCGCTCAAGAAATGAATCTTTCTGAAACTGCGTTTGTATTACCTAAAGAAAACAATATATTTAAATTAAGATGGTTTACTCCTAAAAGTGAAGTCTCGTTGTGCGGTCATGCTACTCTTGCCGCCTCAGAAGTGCTATTTAATGAAATTAATATAGGATATGATGAGATTATCTATGAGACAAAGAGTGGTATACTTAAGGCAATTAAGGAGCCATATGGGATATCCTTGAATTTCCCTAGTGACGAGCCTATGGAATATAATAGTTTAGATACAGATGACTTACTAAATGCCATGGGAATATCTAAGCATGCTAATATTATTTTCGGGAACAGAACAAAGAAATTAGTTATACATTTGGATAACGAAGAGGAAGTAAGGAGAATAGCACCTGATTTTCAATATATGAAAAAATTAGATTTAAAAAACATCAAAGGAGTAGGAATCACTGCACAAATGAATGGAAAGTATGATTTTATTTCTAGATACTTTAATCCATGGGCTGGGGTAAACGAAGACTCCGTTACTGGTTCAGTACATACCTTATTGGCCACATATTGGGCGCACATATTAGATAAGAAAATCTTAAGAGCATATCAGGCTTCTTATAGAAGTGGAGAGATACTACTCAGATTAAAAGACAACAACCGTCTAGAATTAATTGGTCAAGCAGTAGTAGTATTAAAAGGTGAGATATATCTGTATCAATAAACTAGCTAAGAAGATTAGATTCTATTATAATTAATTCCTTATCTAACATTACTTTGATAACATACTTCTTAATTGTTGCTATTTTATTCTCTTATATTTCATATAAACAGGCTATATTGCTAGAGTTAGAAGGAGTGTCATATTGGCTATGCACATGCTTAGACTGTTTTTTTGTATAAGTCAAGCATTAGAATAATCAAAGTTAAATAATATTTTATATTTTGAAAAAAGAAGAAACAGAGTAAGAAAGCATTTATGATATGAACAAAGATTAGGAGGTATTCATGAAAATAGCTCATTTAGCTGTAGAAGGAGAAAATATTAAAAGAATAGCTCATATTTTATCTAATCATCGAGATGAATATAATGTAGACAATCCATATGTTTATAGTTCAGGAGACATAACAGTGATCATGAGAGAAGGATTTTATTTCAGAATTTCATCAACACTTGTGTCTGTAATTATTCTTAAGTTTATGAACGATAATAAAGTAGAAATAGAACTGGTTGTAAGCGGAGGAAAGAATGGAGTACTTATGCACAGTTGGGGAGCCGAAGATAGTGAAAATAGAAGTATAGTGCATGAACTCATGAACACGTGTGTAAGTAATGGATGGCAGATAACAAACATTGAGCCAGAAGACCTCAAAGAATCATTTACTAAGACTCTTGTTAATAAGTTCAAAAAAAAGATGCTGAATCCTTTTAAAAAATAGATTTGTTAATACTTAGAAGTGTCAATAAAATATAGTCATAGATTGCGACTGTAATATAAACAAGATATTATTAATGGAAGAGGTATATAATTGATAAGCTTTAAAGAGACCTATGAAAAGATGAAAATTGAGGCTGAGGGGCTAAAAAAAGAAATATTCGCCTTGTTTCTTGCATATAGAAGATCAGATGTACCTTGGTATGCAAAGTTGTTTACAGTTATTGTTGTTGGATATGCACTGAGCCCTATAGATTTGATTCCAGACTTTATACCTATATTGGGTTATCTAGATGATTTAATACTAATACCTTTAGGTATTTCGATAGCAATAAAGTTAATTCCTGATAAAGTTATAGATGAATGTAGAATTCAAGCTAAAGATCTTTTTAAAGATCGCAAACCACAAAATCATATTGCTGCAATTATAATTGTTTTAATATGGTTATTAATCATTTTTATGATTATCTCAAAAATATTTTTCTGAAAAGGACTTACTATGCATATCGTGCTAAATTTTTAAACAATTGTCATTCATATTTCAAAATAACTTGCACTTGGTATTAGTATCTGGTACTATATTCTTAAATATAAAGGGGGAATAGTATGAAACCAGTGCAAATTATAACTGATAGTACTGCGTATATTTCTAAAGAATATGCTCAATATAACAATATAGAAATAGTACCACTTTCTGTTGAATTATGTGGAGAAGTACGAAAAGAAGGTTATCCAGGAGACTTTGAGGATTTTTTTAATAAATTAGTAGATTCAAAAGGCTTTCCCAAAACATCACAGCCATCCGCAGGTGACTTTGTTGAAGCATATAAGAGAGCCTTTCAGAGGGGCGATGAAATAGTAGCAATTTTGTTTTCATCTAAGCTTAGTGGTACATATAACAGTGCATGTGTAGCAGCAGAAATTGAAGCTCCAGATAAGATCACTGTTATAGACACTGAGTCAGCAGTAGGAAATTTAAAGTTCTTAATAGAGAAGGCTGTAAAACTGTCAAAAACCGGAGCATCTAGACAAGAGATAGTTGATATGGTCAATACTGATAGAAAAAATACAAGTATAAATTTGACTGTTGAAACCCTAGAGTATTTAAAAAGAGGAGGAAGACTATCAAACTCAAAAGCATTAATAGGAACAATATTAAATATAAAGCCAATTATTGGATTAGTTGATGGGGAACTTATACCAGTAGATAAAGTAAGAGGAAAGAAGAAAGCTATTGAAACAATGATAGATATGGTGCCAGATTATGTAAAGAAAATAAGCATAGGGCATGTTCAAAATGACAATGAAGCAAATAAGCTTAAAGAACTACTTGAAGAGAGATTTAAAGATGCAGTAGTAACAGTTGATGAAATTGGACCAGTTATTGGTTCACACATTGGTCCTAATGCAATAGGTATTTGTTCAAGTTGGTAAAATAGAACATTTGACATTCAGCTTAGATTAAGTTATAACTTGATCTAAGCTTTTTTGTTAAGTCAATTATTTTAAGCCATAATAATATCCTACATTGATAGTAATACTATATGTAGAAATTGCTTTAATTTTATGATATCCTCATATCAAGAGGACGGTGAAACTTTAATGAAGAAACAAAAAGTATCCCTAGTAGAATGCAGGAATTATGATTATAGCTTAGTAAAGCAATCAATTATAGAGAGTTTTGAAAACCTTGGTGGAATTGAAAAATACATAAATAAAGGCGAAACAGTATTATTAAAGCTTAACCTGCTAATGAAAAAGAAACCAGAAGAGGCAACAACTACTCACCCTGTTTTTACAAAAGCACTTGCAGAAGTGCTAATTGAATATGGTGCGAATGTATTGATTGGAGACAGTCCTGGAGGCCCTTTCAATGAAAGAATGCTAAGAGGAATATATAAAATTTGTGGGATAGAAGATGCTGCTAATGAGGTGGGCGCTAAGTTAAATTACAATACTAAGTCTGCGGAAGTAAGTAATGAACAGGGTAAAATATTAAAGCACTTAACTGTAGTAGATATGCTTAATGATGTAGATAAAATTATATCAGTTTCTAAGCTTAAAACTCATGGTATGGCAATGTTTACGGGAGCAGTAAAGAACATGTTTGGCATTATTCCTGGTGTATTAAAAGCAGAATATCACTTTAAGATGCCTGATATAAAGGATTTTTCAGATGCATTGGTAGACATTTGCTTATGTGCAGCCCCGATTTTATCATTTATGGATGGAATAGTAGGTATGGAGGGTGCTGGACCTTCAGCAGGCACTCCGAGAGAAATAGGCGTTGTACTTGCATCTACTAGTCCATATCATCTAGATGTAGCTGCGACATCAATAGTAAGTATTGAACCATCAAAAGTTCCTACAATCCAGAGATGTATTGAAAGAGGAATATGCTCAGGTAGTCTAGATGATATAGAATTACTTGGACATGAAATAGATCACTTTAAAATTCTCGATTTTGAGGTTCCAGAGATAAGAAGTGTTCATTTTATAGATGATAAAAAACCCGGACTTATAAGAGATATTTCAAATGCTATTTTAAAGCCTAGACCAGTATTTGTTCATAAGGACTGCATAGGGTGTGGTGATTGTGCGGAAAATTGCCCCCCTAAGGTTATTAAAATGATAGATAGAAAACCTAAAGTCGATCTTGACGGATGCATAAGATGTTTTTGTTGCCAAGAGCTATGTCCTAAAAAAGCAGTTGTGATACATAGACCTTGGTTGATGAAATTACTTTCGAAGATATAGACTATTAAGCATTTCGTTCTTTCACATAAGAATGAGATGCTTTTTTGAAATAATGTCAAAAAACGGGAGGTAGCTTAATGTATAAGCTAAATATAGATGTTAAATATAAACAATACGATATTGTAATCCAAAAAGGACTATTTAAAAATATTGGTAAAAATATAAAAAAAATATATAATAATAAAAAGATAGTAGTAATGACGGATCATAATGTTGAGGATATATATGGTGACGCTTTAAGAGATAGTCTAGAAGCAGAAGGTTTTAAAGTTGAGACAATAGTAGTTGCTGCCGGAGAAAGCAGTAAATCACTAGAAGTATTACAACAGGTATACACTAGATTAATAGATGCAAATGTTACTAGAGGAGATATGATTATTGCTTTTGGTGGAGGAGTAATAGGGGATCTATGTGGTTTTGCTGCCGCTACATATCTAAGAGGGGTAAAGTTTATTCAGATTCCAACAACATTGTTAGCGCAAATAGATAGTAGTATTGGAGGTAAAGTAGCAGTTAATCATTCAAAAGGGAAAAATCTGATAGGAAGCTTTTATCATCCAGAAATTGTACTTATTGATCCAGAGCTATTAAAAACATTAGATGATAAATTTTTATATGATGGAATGGCTGAGGTAATTAAGTATGGTTGCATTAAAGATAAAAACTTATTTAACAATCTATTAGAATATAACTCTGCAGATGAATTATTTAGAGATATTGAGAAAATTATATTTACTTGCTGTAGTATAAAAAAATATGTTGTAGAAAGTGATGAAAGAGATATAGGTATGAGAATGTTGTTGAACTTTGGGCATACTTTAGGACATGGTATAGAAAAATATTATAATTATGAAAAGTTTACTCACGGGGAAGCTATTGCTATAGGTATGTACAATATTACAAAAAGAAGTGAAGAACTAGGGATTACAAGCAAAGGGATAACAGACTCAATTGAAAAACTTTTAAAGAACTGGAGATTACCATATAAGCTTCCTGACGTAGATAAACAACAAATTCTTAATACTATTTTTTTAGATAAGAAAAGTGATGCGGATTACATAAATTTAATATTACTCAAGAATATTGGCGACAGTATCATAAAGAGAGTACATAAAGAGGAAATGATAAAATATATTTAATATAAATAATAACAGCTACTGAGGTGATATATAAATGAAAGGCATAAGAATAATGCCTTCGCCATTAAATGGGGAAGTATCAATACCGCCATCTAAAAGTATTAGTCATAGAGCAATAATTTGTGCAGGATTGGCGGAAGGCATAAGTAATATAGGAAATATAGTATTTTCTGATGATATTACAGCTACATTAAAAGGAATGGAAGCTTTTGGTATAGAAATAGTAAACATATCCGAAGATTATATACATGGGAATAGCAAAATTACTATTAACGGAAGTGAAAAATTAAATATTTTTAGTAGAACAATTAACTGCAAAGAATCTGGTTCAACGCTGAGATTTTTGATTCCTATTTCAGGTTTTTCTGGTAAAACAGTTACATTTACAGGTAAAGGTAAGCTTGTTGAGCGTCCACTGGATGCTTATTATAAGATATTTGATGAGCAGAATATCAAATATAATAATACAAATGGTAAGCTTCCACTTACTGTCGAAGGTTTACTTAAACCAGATATCTTTGAAGTAGAAGGGGATATTAGTTCACAGTTCATTACTGGACTTATGTTTGTTCTTCCACTTTTAAACGGTGACTCTCGAATAGTAGTTACTTCCGAGCTTGAATCTAAGGGTTATGTAGATTTGACAATAGATGTCTTAAAGAAATTTTCTATTCTTATTGAGAATAATGCTTATAAAGATTTTTATATAAAGGGAAATCAAAAGTATAAAAACATAGCTTATGTTGTTGAAGGAGACTTTTCTCAGGCAGCATTTTGGGTTGTAGCAGGTCTTTTAAATGGAGGAATAAAATGTTCTAACATAAATATAGATTCGTTACAGGGTGATAAAGCTATTTTAGATGTCGCAAAAGCTATGGGTGGAAAACTAAAGTTATATGATGATAACATTGAAATAAGTAAGTCATTTACAAAAGGTACGACAATAGATGCATCACAATATCCAGATCTTGTACCTATATTAGCAGTTCTTGGTTCGTTAAGCAGTGGAACAACTAAAATAACTAATGCAAAGAGATTACGAATAAAGGAATCTGATAGGCTAAATGCAATAACCACAGAATTAAACAAATTAGGCGCAGATATAATGGAGTTAGAGGATGGTTTAGTTATTACAGGAAAAGAGCAACTAAGCGGAGGAACAGTAGACAGTTGGAACGATCATCGTATAGCTATGGCATTAGCAATTGCATCAACTAGATGCACATCTCCCGTCTACTTAACTAATTATGATTCAGTAAAGAAATCATATCCTACATTTTGGGACGATTTTAAGATGCTTGGAGGTAAGTTTGATGAGTGGAATTTGGGGGAATAAATTTAAAGTATCCATTTTTGGAGAGTCACATGGTAAAGCTATTGGCGTAGTTCTAGATGGTGTTCCATCAGGGATGGAACTTGATTTTGATTATATTAGTACTGAGATGAAAAGAAGGGCACCGGGTAAAAATAAGATATCTACTTCTAGAAAAGAGGATGACCAATATGAAATAATGAGTGGAGTTTTTAATGGCAAAACTACTGGTACTCCATTATGTGCACTGATATGGAATAAAAACCAACATTCTAAGGATTATGAAGTTTTAAAAAATATAATGCGGCCAGGACATGCAGATTATACAGGATATGTTAAGTATAATGGATTTAATGATTATAGAGGAGGAGGGCATTTCTCTGGAAGACTTACAGCGCCAATTGTTTTTGCAGGTTCTATAGCAAGACAAATTTTAGAAGAAAAAGAAATAATTATTGGAAGTCATATAAAAAGCATTGGTAGAATACATGATGAATCTTTTGATGGGATTAATATGACTAATGATATTTTAGGCGTTATTAGACAAAAAAAATTTGCTGTAATAAATGATGAAGCAGGATTAAATATGGAACAAGCTATTATTAAAGTCAAAGAAGAAGAGGATTCCTTAGGAGGAATAATTGAAACAGCGATATTAAACTTACCTACTGGTATTGGCGCACCATTTTTTGATTCGGTTGAAAGTAGATTATCAACTATTATGTTTTCTATACCTGGGGTTAAAGGTGTAGAATTTGGAGCAGGATTTGATATAGTCAATATGAAGGGCTCTGAGGCAAATGACGAGTATTATATAGAAAACGATGATATTAAAACATATACTAATAACAATGGCGGAATATTAGGAGGAATTACTAATGGCATGCCTATTATTTTCAGAACTGCAATTAAGCCTACTCCATCTATAGGTAAGCTTCAGAAAACAATAAATATTAATGAGAAAAGGAATACAGAAGTTGAAATTCAAGGTAGACATGACCCATGTATCGTGCCAAGGGCAATACCTGTAATAGAAGCAGCAACGGCAATCGCAATACTCGATATGATAATTTAGTTGGAGGTTAAGTAATGAGTCATTTAGAAAAGCTAAGAAGTGATATAGACGAAATAGATAAAGAATTAACGGCATTATTTGAAAAAAGAATGAACATTGTTCTAGAAATAGCTAAATTAAAAGAGGAAAGCCACTCTCCTATATTAGACAAATCAAGAGAAGAAAAAATAATATCAAAGAATTCCTCTTACTTAAATGATAAAAATTATAAAGAAGAACTCGCTCTATTCTTTAACAGTATTTTAGATATTAGCAAAAGCATTCAAGCAAAGAGAAGATGAAATATTTGTTATTGGAGGTAAATTGTGAAGAAGTTTAAGAAAAATATTGTTTTGATTGGAATGCCTGGTTGCGGAAAAACTACAATTGGAAGACTATTAGCGAGAAAAATGAAAACCAAATTCTATGATGTGGATGAATATATAAGAAGGACAGAAGGGAAATCAATACCTGAGATATTTGAAAATGGAGAAGATTACTTTCGAGATATTGAGAGCAAAGCAGTAGAAAAAATAGCAGGCAAGTATTCATGTGTAGTCTCAACGGGGGGAGGAGTTATAAAAACTTCGAAGAATATGGATGCTTTAAAAAGAAACGGCATCATAATATTTGTCAATAGAGGTATTGGAGATATTATTGAAAATTTACAAACCAAAAATCGACCACTATTAAAGGATGGAAAAGAGAAAATTTATGAACTTTATGATGAAAGAATAGATTTATATAAAAAGTATAGTGACTTTGAAATTGTAAATGATTCTTCATTAGAAGTGGTAGTGAATAGAGTTTATGATTTTATTAATTCAATTCAACACATTTAAGCTGGGAGATGAAATTTTTGAAAATATTAATTATTAATGGACCAAACATTAATATGCTTGGTATAAGAGAAAAAAATATCTATGGAACGATGAGTTATGAAAATATGTGCAGTTATTTATATGAAACTGCGAAGCAGTTAAATGTAGTAATAGATATATTTCAGAGCAATATAGAAGGAGAAATCATAGAATGTATCCAAAAAGCTTATGATCGCTATGATGGCATAATTATCAATCCTGCTGCATATACACATTATAGCATAGCTATATATGATGCTTTGAAGGCTATTAATATTCCAGCGGTAGAAGTACATATCAGTAATATTTACGTAAGAGAAGAATTTAGAAGAAAATCTGTAACTGCTTCAGCTTGTATAGGTCAAATAAGTGGATTTGGAGCATATGGATATGTTATGGCTATGAATGGACTAATAAATGCAAAGAGGTGTTTTGATGAATAATGTGATTTATTATTTTTCAGGTTCAGGAAACTCACTGAAAGTAGCGAAAGATTTAGCGAATGAAATGGGGGGTACAGAGCTAGTATCTATTGCAAAAGTAGTTAATCAAGATATTGAAATTTCATATGACTGTATTGGATTGGTTTTCCCAGTATATGCTTGGGGAGTCCCAAGAATTGTTCAGAGATTTGCTCAAAAACTAAAGGCTGACAGATATGTTTTTACTGTTTTAACTTACGGTTCGTCTCCTGGTAATACTATGGAGCAAATCAATGAAATTCTCAAATCAAATGGAACAAAACTGTCTGCAGGTTTTGGGATAGCTATGCCTGACTCTTATATTCCAATGTTTAGCCCAAATTCTGAAGAAGAGCAAAAGAAAATGTTTCAAAGTGAATTAGAAAAAGTAAAATTTATTGCAGAAATAATAAATCAAAAGCAAGAATATCCATTAGAAAAGAAAAATACAGGTTTCAACTGGTTTTTTTCAGGAATAATATATCCTAATGCAATGAAAAAATTTACAACATTAGATAAAAAATTTTGGACTAATGATAAGTGTAATAACTGCGGTATCTGTGAAAAAATATGTCCCGTAAACAATATTGATATTGAAAAAGGCAAACCAAAATGGTTGCATAATTGTGAAGCATGTATGGCGTGCATACAATGGTGTCCTACTCAGTCGATTCAGTATGGAAAGAAAACGGAAAAACGAAAGAGGTATAGGCATCCAGAAATTAACGTACAGGAAATGATAATAAAGTAGTCTAAGAGATTTCATACTATTACTTGTTTAGTCCAATATATACCTGGAAAGGAGTTTATGATGAATACTTCTAAAAAAGAGGTATACTGTAGGAAAGTCAATAATAGTGTTGATTGTTTAGCTGATAAAGACGGCAAGCTAAACTTTGGTACATATAATAAGGCTATTCCCCAAATAAATATGATTGAAGCCAGAAGACCATTAGGATATCCGGCATTTAAGAGATTCGAAAAGTTCAGACTAAAAGAATGGGAGGCATTTCAAGCTGGAAATGAACGACTATTTATTTTCGGTGCTATTTATAATGCCAAATTATCAGGTATTATTTGTCTGAATGTATATGATAGGGAATATAAAAAAATGTATAAAATCAATAAGATCATTAATTCTTCGAAAATTAAGGTAGCATCAGGTTTACTAGATACTGAAACTAAGTGTGAAACTAAGAATATAAGTATGCATTTTTACAATAATCTGAAAGAGAATGAGATAAAAATAATTAGTGATATCAGGAAAACGAAAGTATCTCCAGAAATTAATTTAGATATAAAGGGATACCATACTTCTGAACCAATAGTAACTTGTCAACCTTTTTATAAAAATAGAGGGCTATATTCTCATAAGAGCTATATGACAATGGACGGCTATGTGATTTTAGGAGAAGAGAGAATAGACTTTGATATTGATAATTCATACATGATAATTGATGATCATAAGGGGTATTATCCGTGGAGCTTAAAATATGATTGGGTTACTGGATGGGGAGAAAACATTGAAGGAAGTGCCTTTGGATTCAATCTAACGGATAATCAAGTCAATGAGCAAAAAGAGTACAATGAGAATTGTATTTGGATTGATGAAAAAATGTATCCTTTACCTCCAATAGTAGTAAAAAGAAATTATTCAGATAAAGAAGTATGGAACATTAGAGATGAATACGATATGGTAAACATATATTTTTATCCTGAAACTAAAATAAGTATTAAGTTTAATTGCGTATTAATATACACAGACTATGAAGCACCTATGGGTAGATTTGAAGGATATTTTAGAGTTAATGATAAGCAAATATATGTGAAAGAGTGTTTTGGTATGGGAGAGAAAAAGAGATATAGAATATAAATCGGAAAAATAGTTGATATGTTGCATTAAGTAAAGTATAAGTTATTTAATAAATTACAATAAAATTTCAATTCCTTAATTAATTATCAAAATATTATAAAAAAGTGTTGACTTAAAAAAATAATGAGCGTATAATATGCTTTAACACCAAAAAAACAGAAAATTTAAAAAGTTGTGATGGAGAGAAAAATACTGGTTTATTAGCTACAGAGAGCCAACAATTGCTGAGAGTTGGTGTTAATAGAGGTATATAATGATCACTCCTGAATTGCCAAGTTGAAAGAGTATGTTCAAGTAAATGAGGTCGGTTGCTACCGTTACATAGCTAGGGTTCAAAGATATTATTTTATAATATATTCTTTCGACTTTAAAATGAGGCGATTTTCGTAATCGTGAAATAGGGTGGTACAACGAAAGTAATCCTTCGTCCCTATAGATAGTTATATCTATAGGGACGAAGGATTTTTTTATTTTATTTCCATTGATATATTACATTACAAGTAAAATTTGAGGAGGGATAATATGACTAAAACATTATATGCTTGTATGAAAAATGGTACAGATTCTCTTTTAAGGGTAGTTAGTATACTTAGAAGAAAAGAGTTCGATGTTAGGAACATTACAATGGAAAGCAAACAAAATACTGGTGTTTCTGCTCTATTTATTACGATAGACGAGAAAAGTAATTTAGGAATTGCTCAAGCTATCAAGATAATGAACAAATTAACAGACATTAGTGAAATTAAAGAGATATAGGGGGGCTTAATAATGACAAAAATGTATTATGATGCAGAAGCTAATTTAGACTTATTAACAGGAAAGAGAGTTGCAGTAATTGGATATGGAAGTCAAGGACATGCACATGCATTGAATTTAAAAGAAAGTGGAGTAGATGTTGTAGTTGGCTTGTATAAACAGAGTAGATCGTGGGAGCAGGCTGTTAAAGCTGGTTTGAAAGTAATGGAGGTTTCTGAAGCAGTAAAGCAAAGCCAAGTTACCATGGTGCTAATACCAGATGAAAAACAAAGAAGTGTATATAAAGAGTATATAGAATCAAACTTAGATGATGGAGATGCTTTAGTATTTGCTCATGGGTTTAATATTCATTTTAATCAAATACAACCACCTAAAAATGTTGATGTTTTCATGATTGCGCCAAAGGGACCTGGACATTTAGTAAGAAGAGTATATGAAGACGGTAAAGGAGTACCTGCATTGATAGCAGTGTATCAAGATTATACTGGAAAAGCCAAGGAGATAACATTGGCTTATGCAAAAGGTATAGGTGCTACAAGGGCAGGAGTTATAGAGACAAGCTTTAAGGAAGAAACTGAAACAGACTTGTTTGGAGAGCAGGCAGTTTTATGTGGCGGAGTAACTGAGCTAATCAAGGCTGGGTTTGACACACTTGTGGAAGCTGGATATCAAAAAGAAATAGCATACTTTGAATGCTTACATGAACTTAAGCTAATTGTTGACCTGCTTTATGAGGGTGGATTTGAAAAAATGAGATATAGCGTAAGTGATACTGCTGAATATGGTGATTATATGGTTGGTAATAGAATTATAAACGAAGAAACTAGGAGTGAAATGAAGAGTGTTCTAAATGAAATTCAGTCAGGCAAGTTTGCCAAAGAATGGCTAATGGAGAATATTCTAAATAGACCTCAATTTAATGCACTTAAAGCAAAAGAGTTAAATCACCCTATTGTAAAGGTTGGGAAAAACCTTAGAGGTATGATGTCGTGGATTAATGAATAAAGGAGGTGCCGATATGAAAAGTGATGCAATTAAAAAAGGAACTGAAAAAGCACCACATAGATCTCTATTAAAAGCTCTAGGGTTAAGCGATGAAGAAATAAAAAAACCTTTTATAGGGATAGTAAATACATTTAACGAGCTCGTACCTGGACATGTCGGACTCAGGGATATTGTAGAAAGCGTTAAGAGAGGAGTTCTACTAGCAGGAGGTACTCCCCTCGAATTTTCTACGATAGCTGTATGTGATGGAATAGCAATGAATCACGAAGGAATGAAATATTCATTAGCTAGTAGAGAATTGATTACTGACAGCATTGAAGTAATGGCTAAAGCACATGCCTTAGATGGATTGGTATTAATTCCTAATTGTGACAAAACAGTTCCAGCTATGCTTATGGCCGCAGCAAGACTAAATATTCCATGTATCTTAGTGAGCGGTGGTCCTATGCTCGCAGGAAAGTTAAATGATAAAAAAATAGATTTAGTAACAGTTTTTGAAGGCGTCGGTGCTGTTAAGAGCGGAAAAATGACTGAGGCTGAGTTGATAGAGCTAGAGAATAGTGCATGTCCAGGATGTGGCTCGTGTTCAGGGATGTTTACTGCAAATTCTATGAACTGTATATCTGAGGTATTAGGTATGGCTTTACCAGGCAATGGTACTATACCTGCAGTTCATGCAGAGAGGAAGAGACTTGCAAAGCTTACAGGAATGAAAATTATGGAATTGGCAACAGAACAAGTTCTGCCAAGTAGCATTTTAACTGAAGGTGCATTTGAGAATGCTTTAGCAGTAGATATGGCAATGGGATGTTCAACAAATACTGTTTTGCACCTTGCTTCAATTGCTAAAGAGCTCAATGTCGATATTGATTTAGATAAAATAAATAATATAAGTAAAAAAACACCTAATTTATGCAGATTAAGTCCTGCAGGACCTTATCATATAGAGGATTTACATGAAGCTGGAGGTGTATTAGCAGTTATGAATGAATTAAGTAAGAAGAACTTAATTCACATGGAGGAAAGAACTGTATCTAGTATTAAAATTGGAGAGCTAATTAAGAGATATGAAAAAAAAGGGGATGAAGTTATTGCTTCGATATATGAACCTTATAGCAAAACTGGGGGAATAGCAGTATTGTTTGGTAGCTTAGCACCAAAAGGAGCGGTAGTGAAAAGATCTGCTGTAGCAGAAAAAATGTTAATAAACACAGGGACTGCCAGAGTATTTGATAGTGAAGAAGATGCTGTCGAGTCAATATTATCAGGCAGGATTCAGAAAGGTGAAATAATTGTAATAAGATATGAAGGTCCAAAAGGTGGGCCTGGTATGAGAGAAATGCTTACACCTACATCTGCACTTGCGGGAATGGGACTAGATAAAGATGTTGCATTGATAACAGATGGGAGATTTTCAGGCGGAACCAGGGGAGCAGCAATCGGACATGTTTCTCCAGAAGCAATAGAAGGAGGCCCTATTGCTTTCATAAAGAATGGAGACATTATTAGCATAGATATACTAACTAGTAAACTAGATTTACTAGTTGATAAAGTTGAACTTGAGAAAAGAAAAGATAATATGAAATTATTAAATAAGTCTCATAATGGCTATCTTCGAAAATATTCAAAACTAGTTTCTTCTGCGTCTAGTGGGGCTGTATGTATTAGTAAATAAAATAAGAATATAAAAAAGTGGGGTGATACTTTGAAAATAAGAGGTGCCCAAGTAGTTTTAGAATGTTTGAAAGAACAAAATATCGATACAATTTTTGGATATCCAGGTGGAGCTGTTATTCCATTATATGATGCACTTCTTGAACAGCAAAACGATTTTAAACATATAAGAACAGCTCATGAACAAGGTGCTGTTCATGCCGCAGATGGATATGCCAGGACAACTGGAAAAGTTGGGGTATGTTTTGCTACTTCGGGACCAGGTGCAACTAATACAGTTACTGGTATAGCTAATGCATATATGGATTCGGTTCCTTTAGTCGTGATTACAGGGCAGGTGCCTACAAATTTATTAGGTAAGGACTCATTTCAAGAAATTGATATAACTGGTATGACGTTTTCTATTACTAAGCATAACTATTTAGTTAAAGAAGCAAGTAATCTGGCTGACATTATTCGAGAAGCTTTTGATGTTGCAAAAAGTGGTCGTCCAGGTCCAGTACTTATAGATATACCTAAGAATATTTTTTTAGAAGAAACTGAATACCAAAAAATGAATATAAATAATGATCAAACAAACAGATGTAAAATTGATGGAAATCTTCTGAGCGTAGTTTCGGAAGCAATAAATAATTCAAAGAGACCAATAATATATGCAGGTGGAGGAGTTATTACATCTAATGCTTCTGATAAGCTGTACAATATTGTATTAAAAGGCGATATACCAGTAGTAAATACATTGATGGGGCTTGGGTGCTTATCAAGAAAAAGCCGATTATCATTAGGGTTAGTAGGAATGCATGGATCTAAAGAAGCTAATCTTGCAGTAAATAAAAGTGATTTAATTATTGCCATAGGGGCAAGGTTCAGTGATAGAGTTATTGGTAAGGCTGACAATTTTGCTCCTAAAGCAAATATCATTCATATTGATATAGATGAAACTGAAATTGGTAAAAATATAGGAACTAAGATTTCTTTAATTGGTGATGTTAAAAGTATATTGGACGAGCTTGAACAGTATATTGAGCAAAAAGAAAGAAAAGACTGGATTGAAGAGATCTTAGAATGGAAGGTTATAGAAAATGATAAGAATGAAAGCTTTACTCCTCGCAACATCTTAGAAGCTGCAAATTCAATATTAGGTAGTGATACTATTGTTACAACTGATGTTGGTCAACATCAAATGTGGACAGCCCAATACTGGAAATTTGAAATTCCAAGAACCTTTTCATCTTCTGGGGGACTTGGTACAATGGGATTCGGATTAGGTGCAGCTATAGGCTCAAAGCTTGCTAATCCATTAAAAAAAGTTCTACTTGTAACTGGAGACGGTAGCTTTAGAATGAATTGTAATGAATTAGTAACGGTATCAAGGTTTAAACTTCCCATTATTATAATGCTATTCAATAATAACACATTAGGGATGGTTAGGCAATGGCAAAAGCTTTTTAATAAAGAGAGGTATTCTGAAACTGATATAGGAAATGAAGTAGAATACTTAAAACTAGTCGATGCTTACAATATAGAGGGGTATAGAGTAAGTAATATCGATATACTAAAGGATGTATTACATCATGCTGTAAATGCTGATAGGCCTATTTTTATAGAATGCCTGATAAATAAAGATGAAGGTGTGTATCCAATTGTCCCACCTGGTAAATCAATAGATAAGTTAGTACTAAAATAATAATGAAATATGTATTAGTAAAGAATTAATAAAAGACTAATCTGACGATGATTAGTCTTTTTACATGAAGCAAAAATAGTTATTGCATTACAATTATATACGTGGTAGTATAATAATATAATTGTTTAACAATTAAACAATTATATTATTATACAATACATAAATAGATTATAAATAATGGGGTAATAGTATGAAATTTAAAACATTAAAAGCTGAAAGACTTTCTGATAAGGTTGTACACGAAATAATAAGTATGATTGAGGCAGGAAAACTTAAACCAGGGGATAAACTACCTACTGAAACAGATTTTGCGGAACAGTTAGGAGTAAGCAGAGGTATACTTCGAGAAGCACTTACAATACTTCAAGTGCAGGGGTATATAAGTAGGAAACCTAAAGATGGGACCTATATTCGAGAGTTACCTGAAAAGAACGCAATAGACGAACCTATTATTACAATGTTTAAAAAAGCTTCGTATAGGGATTTAATTGAAATGAGAGAGTCTTTGGAGCAAAAGGTTGTTGAGCTAGCTATAGAGAGGGCTAGAGATGAAGAAATACTAGAAATAGAGAGAATGCTTAGTAATATAAGCTTAGCAGACGAGAAAATTGGACTAGCAGATCAGAATTTTCATCTAAGATTAGCTGAACTGTCGAGAAATATACTTCTTATAAATTTCATAAGTCTTTATTATGATCTCATTCATGAAATAGCTGAAAACAATTTCAAGAGTGTAAAAAGACAAGAGGAAGTAATTAAAGAACACATAGAGATAATTCAAGCTATTAAGGAAAGAAATGTAACTAGGGCTAAGCACAGTGTTGTATACCATCTAAGAATGGTTAAAAAGTTTATAGATACTAATGAAATTGATCAGCATATCCAAACTGATTAAGGAGATGAGTAATTTGAAAGATACAGTAAGAATTTTGGCACCCTGTGGTATGCTTGGTTATGGATTTCCGAAGGAATCGTTTTTGAAAGGTATAAGAGAAAATCCAGACGCAATAATAGTTGATGCTGGCTCTACTGATGCTGGGCCACACAAATTAGGTGCTGGTGTAAGTATAGTGAGTAAGATGGCAGTGAAGAAGGATTTAGAGTTGATGATCACCCATGGACTTAATCTACGCATTCCAGTTATTATTGGATCGGCTGGTGGCTCTGGAGCCAAGCCTCATGTGGAGTGGACAAGGACTATAGTAGAAGAGATTTTAAATGAACATAAGTTGGAAGCTAAAATTGCTATTATATGGGCTGATATTGATAAGCAAGATATAAAAAAAGCTATGTTACTTGGGAAAACTATTCCTTTAGGAAATAGTGTGAAATCATTAGAGCCACAAGTTTTGGAAGACACTGGCGATGTAGTAGCGCAGATGGGTCATGAACCCATAATAGAAGCACTTAAAAATAAAGCTGATATTATTATTTGTGGTAGAGCTTATGATCCTTCTCCTTTCGCAGCAATGGGTATTTACTATGGTTTTGATGAAGGATTATCTTATCATTTAGGCAAAATTTTAGAATGCGGTGCCTTATGTGCAGAACCAGGGACTACCAAAGATTGTATGTTAGGCATTATCAAAAGAGATTCTTTTATAGTTAAATCCTTAAATCCAATAAGAAAATGTTTTACAACAAGTGTAGCAGCGCACACGTTTTATGAAAAAAATCATCCTTTTTTACTTGAGGGACCAGGAATGGTTTTAGACCTAGAAAAATGCAAATTCACTCAAGTAGAAGAAGGAATAGTAGAAGTGAGCAATAGTAGATATAGAAAAAATGATACTTATTACATAAAACTTGAAGGAGCAAGAAAAGTAGCATATCGTACTTTTGTTATAGCTGGAATTAGAGATCCTTTATTGATTCAAAGGATAGAAGAGATAGAAACTTTAGTAGAAGAACAGGTTAGAGAATACTATTCGGAAATATCTACTAATGATTATAAAATAAACTTTTATAATTATGGTAAGAATGCAGTGATGGGCTTAAAAGAAACTGAACATTTTGAAGGACATGAGATTGGAGTAGTATTTGAAGTAATAGCTAAAACACAAGAATTGGCTAGTACTATCTGTTCATCAATACGTTCTACTTTTTTACACTATGGATATGAGGGAAGAAAGTCTACAGCAGGTAATCTAGCCTTTCCTTTTGCACCTAGTGATATAGAGTTTGGAGCAGTATATGAATTTTCTATATACCATTTAATGGAAGTTGAAGACGGATTAAAACCATTTAAAATTGAATATCTATGGAGGTAGTTATGGCAGAATTATTTGATTTAGCAAAAATCCTAAGGAGCAAAAATTCTGGGCCTTTTGAAATAACGCTAGATGTGTTATTTGATAATGAAGAAAATTATATTAGAGTTAAGAAATCAGGCCAGATAAATAAACGTAAAATTTCGGATATTTACAGAATCTCTGAAGAACACATATCTCACATTGTTTTTTTTGATCAAGCGCTGGGATTTAAGATTACTTTTGACAGAGATATATCGTCAGGGACTGTAGGAGACCGTGATGTTTATGGAGCTCAACAACATGCTCCTTTGATGAAAATACAGATACCATAGGTGGTGTAAACATGGCAAAAATAGCTGTTATTGGAAGCATAAATATTGATTTAGTTGTTCAATCGAAAAGAAGACCAAATAAAGGTGAAACTATTATTGGAGATTCTTTTTCTATATCCCCGGGCGGCAAAGGTGCAAATCAAGCAGTTGCTGCATCAAAACTTGGGGCAGAAACTATTATGTTTGGTACATTGGGCAATGACCAACATGGCAAATATATGTTAGATATTTTAGATAAGCAAAATGTTAGAACTGAATATATACAAAAAAATATTGAAAAAGAGAGTGGAGTAGCTATTATTCATTTGGCTGAAAACGATAACAGTATTGTAGTTGTGCCAGGTGCAAATGAAAACACTTCTATAGAATATTTGAAATCATATCAAGAAATTTTATTACAAGCTGATATAATATTAATTCAGCTTGAGATCCCGATATATACTGTAGAATGGGCAATCGATTTCTTACACCAAAACAATAAAACTATTATCTTAAATCCAGCTCCTGCATCAAAATTGTCGGTAGAAGTATTGGAAAAATCAACATATATCATACCAAATGAACATGAATGCGCTATTATATTTGACTCACAAAAGAGTACCGAGGAGCTTATGAGAGAATTTTCTAATAAGCTTATTGTAACAGAAGGGAAAAGAGGCGTAAGATTTTGTGATGGAACTGATATTATCCACATACCAAGTATTGATGTTAATGTAGTAGATACTACTGGGGCAGGCGATACTTTTAATGGAGCTATTGCAGTAGCATTGGCAGAGGGAAAATCGCTAGAAGAATCTATAAAATTTGCCAATGTTGCGGCAGGAATATCAATAACAAAAGTTGGTGCCCAAGGAGGTATGATTACTAGGCGGGAGTTAGATAAAATTTTGAGATAGTGGGAGGGGGTTAGGTGGTTGAACTAAAAGTAAATTCAAAAAGAAATCAAGTAAGTACAAAGAAAAGGAAATTAAGTCAGAAGATTAAAGAGGATAAAGGACTATATCTAATACTATTACCTGCTTTAATATACTTTATTATCTTTCATCTTTGGCCTATAGCAGGAATGGTACTGGCTTTTCAAGATTACAAGATAGTTGGAGATAATGTTTGGGTTGGATTAAAGCACTTCAGAGTATTATTCAGCTCTCCAGCCTTTGTTAATGTTTTAAAAAATACGATTATAATTAGTACTATGAAAATGATATTTTTCTTTCCGATTCCTATTATATTATCACTACTTGTTAATGAAATAAGAAGCACTAAATTTAGGAAATATGTTCAATCAGTAATTTATCTACCTCACTTTTTATCATGGGTAGTTATTGCGGGAATCTGGATAAGCTTACTATCGCCTAGTGGGGGCTTTGTTAATCGAGCGATTAATCTTTTCGGAGTGCCTTCGATTGATTTTATGACTAGTAAAAGCCATATAAGGTGGATATTTGTATTTTCGGAAATGTGGAGAAGTGCTGGATGGGACTCAATTATATATCTTGCAGCAATTATGAGAATTAATCTATCTTTATATGAAGCAGCTCACATTGATGGGGCTTCAAGATTACAGCAAGTGTTTTATATTACATTGCCCGAGCTTAAAAATACTATTGTGACTGTTTTTATTTTAAATCTAGGCTTTTTCATGAATGCTGGATTTGACCAAGTATATAACTTTATGAATGATTCAGTTATTAGTGTTGTAGATATACTTGATACATATGTTTACAGAATAGGTTTAGTGAATGGACAATACGCCTATGCTACTGCAGCAAGTTTATTTAAAGGTGCAATAGGGATTGTATTGATTTTCTCTACTCATTTTCTAACAAAAAAAATATCTGGAAAAGGTTTATGGTAAAGGTGGTAATAACATGAATAAGGAAAAAATATTCCATCTAACTATCTGTATTGTGCTATTTATTATTACTTTGACAATGGTGATCCCTATATTAAATATTCTTGCATTATCATTATCTGAACCAAGCAGAGTTTCAGAGGTTAGTGGATTAACTATTATACCTAAAGGCTTCTCACTTATAAATTATAAGGTGCTTTTTTCAAATCCTAAGATTGTGAGAAGTATATTTAATTCTCTATTTGTTACTATTGTTGGTACAACGATAAATCTTATTTTGACAGCTATGGCTGCATATACGTTGACTAGACCAAATCTTGTAGGCAAGAAATTCTTTATGGCAATTCTGATAACTGTAATGGTTTTTGAACCAGGGTTGATTCCAGAATATTTAGTAATAAAGAAATTGAATTTAATTAATAGTTATTGGTCAGTAATCTTATATAAAGCAGTAAATGTGTATTATCTCATTATTATGATGAGATTCTTTGAAGAAATACCGCAAACAATAATCGAAGCTGCAAAAGTTGATGGTGCTGGACATATGACAATACTTTTTAAGATATTACTTCCATTAGCAAAGCCGGCTATGGCGACTATTGGGCTATTTTATGCTGTTTTCCACTGGAATGAATATTTTAGAGCGTCTATATATTTGACTGAGTCGGCTAAATGGCCTCTCCAAGTAATTTTAAGGCAGTTTGTTGTGCTAGACGATACAGCAACAATGCTTGGTGCAAACAGTTTATTATCTTATGATCAGACTGCACGACTAAGCTATGATGCTTTACAATCAGGTACCATTATTATTGCTATGATACCAGTTTTATTACTTTATCCATTAATATTAAAGTACTACACTAAAGGAACTATGGATGGAGGAGTTAAAGATTAATATAAAAAGGAGGATTTACATGAAAAAAATATTATCAATATTATTAATTGTAGTATTAGTATTTTCTTTATCTGCTTGTGGAGCTAAGTCAAACGAAACAAACACTAATGAAGGAGCTGATGCAAAAGAAAATGACAAGGTATCAAATGAGAAAGTGAAATTAAGTTTAGTTATGAAAGATGAAATTCCTTCAGATCCAATAGTAATAAAGTATTTTGAAGCAATAGAGCAAGGACTAGCAGAAGAAGGGATTAATGTTGATATCGAGCTAATAGAAATGCCAGCAGGTAATTATGCTGAAAAACTTAACCTAATGCTTCTAGGTGGAACTGTGCCTGACATTATTTATTTTCAAGGTGGCGATCAGCAAGTATCCCAACAGGGATTATTAGAAGATTTAACCCCATATATAGAAAAATCAAAATATATTAAGGAAAGTCTTGAGACTCACAATATAAAGAGATTAGAAAACTATCCATATCTTCTATGGATAAAGCCAATAAATTCAAAGATACCAGTAGTAAGAGGTGATTGGTTTTCAAAATTAGAGACTTCAAATGCATTACTTGAAAATCCATCTATAGATAACTATTTTAACTTGTTCAAAGAACTTAAAGAAAAAGATTTTAGTGGGAATGGAAATCCAACTTATGGCGTTACAGTAGCAGGAAATATATCAGAACTAGACCAAATATTTGACCAAGCATTTGGAAATACTTCAACTTGGGTAAAAGATGAAAATGGTAAGTATATTTACAATCGTGTATCAAATGGTGAAAAAGAAAAACTAGCTTTTTACAATAAATTATACGAAGAAGGTATTTTAGATTCAGAATATCTTACTAAGAAATGGGACACAAAAGAACAGGCATTTTACGATAATCAGGTTGGCGTTATCATAGGTACAGCTGGTAAAGTAATAGATATATATGATGGGAAGATGAAGAAAGCAAATGGAGAAGAATCAGGCTTGATTGCACTGCCACCTGCAAAAGGAAAAGGACAAGGATATCTTCCAGTTGATGTTAGCAAAGAAACAAGAGGTATTGCAATATCAGCACTTTCAGAGCATAAAGAAGAAGCTTTCAAGGTTCTAGAATTCTTAGCTAGTCCAAAAGGACAGAAGTTAGATCGTTTAGGATTTGAAAATGAACATTATGAAGTAAAGGAAAATAAGGCAGTTTTAACTGAAAAATCACAAGAATGGTATGCAAGATTTTGGGAGCCGACTAACTTTAATATTGACATTGAATTAGCTACTCCTTTATTAGGATATCCTGCTGCGGAGTCGTTAAAGTTAGCAAATCAGTACTATACAGAAGATATAAATTTTTTAATACCGGAAGAATATACCGCTAAGTGGGATGCTATGGAAAATCTTTACAAAGAATATTCTGCTGATATCATTACAGGAAAACGGCAATTAGATGAATTTGATAAGTTTGTTGAAGAATGGTATAAGGCTGGAGGTAAAGAGATTTCTAAGTATGCCAACGAAACATTAAAATAATGTAGGGGGAAAACAAATGATATCATTTCAGGAGCGAGTAAGAGGTGTTGTTTTTGGGACAGCTTATGGAGATGCTCTGGGAGCTCCAATAGAAAAGCTAAGCTACAACGAAATAAAAGAAAAATATGACAGAGTAGAGTCTATTGATACTAAATGGTATAAAGCAGATTGGCCTGCAGAAAAAAGGCTTCATAGAATGAGAGGATATGGGATTGTAACTGATGATACATTGATGACTATAGCATTAATGAATGTATATTCCCTAAAAAGAAGACATATAGATGCTTATGATTTTGCAGATGAATTTTTAAAAGAGATTGCTTTTAGATCGAGGTACATACCTGAATTCGGTAAAGAAGCTTTAATAATAGAACGACTTTTTTACCCTGATAAATATCCTTTTGTTCGTCATACACTAGCGAATTGTGAACCTAGAGAGGGTGGAATTGGAAATATGGTCAACTGTGGTGCTGCTATGTATATCGCACCAGTTGGGGTAGTGAATGCATGTAATCCTAAAGCTGCGTATGATGAAGCCATAGCTTTTGCTTCAGGTCATCAATGTAGTTATGGATTAGAAGCTGCAGGAGTATTGTCTGCTTGTATTGCTAAAGCATTTGAGCCTGGGGTTAAAGTAGAAGAAATAATTGAAACTGCATTAGAGTATGCCAAAGATGGAACTAAAAGAGCGATAGAAGATATTTGTAGTGTAGCATTAAAATTAAAGGGAGAAAGAGAAAATAAAGATATGGTAGTTAGTGAATTTCACAATATATTGCTTAAATATTCACCAATGGGAGATGACATTAATCGCAAAATTGAGAAGGTAGGCATTCCATCTAATCACTATACTCCAAGTAGATTATTTAGTATTGAAGAATTACCAATGGCTTTAGCCTATATTATATTGCATGATGGAAATTTTCATGATGCAATTATTGATGGAATCAATTCAGGAAGAGACACAGATTCAATTGGAGTGATGATAGGGGCCATACTTGGTGCAATGTGTGGATACAAGGTTATCTGTAATGAAAGCATTAACACTCTAGAGAACGTCAATAAGATGAACCTGTTAGAAAATGCTGATAGGTTTGCTGAAGTAGCAGAAGCAATAATAGAGAATGATATGATTCAGTGGAAAAGCAGAGAAAGACTATTGAATACAATGATTCTATAGGAGGACTTTATGAAAGTAATACAAAATGATTATTTAGAAAAAGTATATGCAGGGTTTTTAGGAATGAATATAGGTATTCGCTTAGGTGCTCCAGTTGAACCAACAGTATGGACTTATGAGAAAATAAAAGCTACTTATGGCGATATAACAGGATATGTTAAAAATTATAAAAATTTTGCGGCAGATGATGATGTAAATGGGCCGGTATTTTTTCTAAGAGCATTATATGATGATGCGAGAGATAGAGAACTAGAAGCTGAAGATGTAGGAAGAGCATGGTTAAATTATGCTAGAGAAGGTATAGGGATGTTCTGGTGGGGCGGCTATGGTATAAGTACAGAGCATACTGCATACTTAAATTTGAAGAATGGAATGCATGCTCCAAAGTCCGGGTCAGCTATCCAAAATGGTATTATATTAGCTGAACAGATAGGAGGGCAAATATTTATAGACACATGGGGGTTAGTATGGCCAAATAATGTTGAAAAAGCTGCTGAATATGGAGAGAAAGCTGCAAGTGTTTCTCATGATAAAAATGGAATCTATGGTGCTAGGTTTATGACTGCGTGTATTTCTAAAGCTTTTTCTACAGATGATGTGATTGAGATAGTTGAGGCAGGTTTATCTATGATACCTCTAGATTGCACATATTCAAAGGTTGTAAGAGCAGTAATTGATTTCTTTAAAGAGTATCCTGAAGATTTTAGAGCTTGCCAGAAATATCTTGAAGAAAACTGGGGATATGATAAATATCCTGGAGTATGTCATATAATTCCTAATGCAGGAGTGTGTATATTAGCATTACTATACGGCCATGGTGATTTGTCTCGTACCGTTGAAATAGCAACAATGTGCGGATGGGATACTGACTGCAATGCTGGAAATGTAGGAACTATTGTTGGTGTCGCACAAGGATTAAAAGGAATTAAAGATCATTATAGACAACCAATCAATGACTTAATTATTACATCTAGTATTTCTGGATATCTTAATATTCTAGATATTCCTTCATATGTTAAAGAACTTGCTTTACTTGGCTATAGGTTAGCAAAAGAGGAGCCTCCAAAGAATTTAGTAGATTCTTTTGTAGAGGGGGAACTCTATTTTGACTTTGAACTACCAGGTTCAACTCATAATTTCAGACTATCTGATACAAATAAGTTTAGGATGCAACACAGTGAAGAAATTTCATATAAAGGAAAAGGCTCCTTAGAAATATTATTTGACCGTATAACATATGGACAGTCAACAAAGATTTATTATAAGCCATTCTATAGGCGGTTTGATTTTGACGATGAAAGATACAAACCAACCTTTGCGCCAAAAGTATATTCTGGTCAGACTGTTAGCATGAAAGTATATTTAGATCAGTGGCAGGGTGGACAGCTTTCTATAGCACCTTATATTAGAAATACTTACACAAAAGAAGATATCGTACTACCATATCAAATATTAAAAATTGGTCAATGGAATCACATTCAATTTACTGTGCCATATACTGATGGGGCGATGATTGACGAGGTTGGAATTAAACTAGAAAGCTTTGCAAGTTTACAAGATAGAGCATTAGGAAGACTTTTCATCGATGAGTTTAGAATAAATGGGAAGTCAAAATATACGATTGATTTTTCTAAGCAATCAGAGGAATTTATGTGTGTAACTCCATTTTCCCACAATCATGGGGCATGGAATATAGAAGATGATAGGATGCATTGTATTTGTATAGATAGCTGTGAAGCATATACCGGGAATTATTTTTCAAAGGATGTAAATGTGAAAGCAATAGTAAACCCTCAAAATGGTTTTAGTCACAATATAGCATTTAGAGCACAGGGAGCTATGAGAGGATATCATGTAGGATTTAGTGGCAATAATGAAGTATCACTATTCATAAATAATTTTGGATTTAATGAAGTATTAAAAGTACCTTATTTATGGGAGCTCAATAGGGATTATGTATTTGAGATAAAAGTTAAAGGAAGTCATATAGATTTCTCTATAGATGGAAATAAAGTACTTGAATATGATGATGAAACATTTAAATACGGTATGCTTGGATTTAGTAAATTAGATACCGGAAGAACTTACTTTGGGAAGCTTGAAATTGAAGAATTATAACAAAGAAGAAGGATTAGTCTGTATAGGCTAATCCTTTTTTAGAATAAAGAAAATTGATATATTAATACTTTAAGCTAATGCATTATTTTCTAAATTGACAAAAAAGATATATATTATAAAATTAGATTAAATTGAAATAGAAATGTAAAATTGTAAGTAGTTTGTTTCTATAGGAGGAATATGTATGCTCATAACCTACCCTGCTGAAGTACAACAGATTTTAGACAGACTTGAGTTTTATGGTCATTCGGGATATATTGTTGGAGGATGTGTACGTGATGTAATACTAGGTAAAAAACCCTATGATTGGGATATTTGTACTAGTGCGCAACCAGAAGAATTACTTGAAATATTTGAAAGCTTCAAAACAATACTTACAGGCTTAGAACACGGAACAGTTACTATAGCAATAAACGGTCAAAATTTTGAAGTGACAACATATAGAATAGAAAAAGGATATTCAGATAATAGAAGACCTGATAAAGTAGAGTTTACGGATGATTTAATAGAAGATTTAAGTCGCAGGGATTTTACCATAAATGCTATGGCTCATAATTCAAGCAACGGGTTAATTGATCCGTTTAATGGTATTAACGATTTGGAAAACAAGCTAGTTGTGAGTGTTGGAAATCCTAAAATGAGATTCGAAGAGGACTCTTTAAGAATACTAAGGGGGGTAAGATTTGCATCACAGCTGGGTTTCGAAATACATGAAGATACATTTAATTCCATGAAACAATGTAGAGCTATGATACAAAATATAAGTCAAGAGCGGATTAGAGATGAGTTTATTAAAATCATTTTAGCTGATACTCCGTCATATGGTATAAAGTTGCTGGAAAAACTAGATATTATTGATATAATACTTCCAGAATTAAAAGCATGTATCGGGTTAAATCAAAAAAATCCTAATCATAGTAAAGATGTTTTTAAACATATTATGGCTGTAATGGATAATACTGAAAGCAACTTAGTTTTACGCCTCGCGGCTTTATTTCATGATATCGGTAAGCCTGAGTGCTTTTCAATAGATGAAAATGGCATAGGACATTTCTATAGACATCATATTATAAGTATGGAAATCGCTGAGATAATTTTAAAAAGGCTTAGATTTGATAATAGAACAATAGAAGGTGTTAAAATACTTGTTAAAGAACACATGTCTAGATATGATTTCCTGAGAAATAATAATATTAGAAAGTTTATAAGAAAGATAGGAACAAGCAATTTAGATAATTTATTTAAACTTCAAATAGCTGATATTAAAGGTTCTAAACCTCCGCATGATTTTAATAATATAATAAATCTTAGAGAAGAATGTGAAAGAGTAATAGCAGAAAAACAACCTTTATCAGTCAGAGACTTGGAGATAGACGGAAATGACATTATACGTTTAGGCTATAAACCAGGTAAAGAAATTGGAAAAATACTTAACTATTTACTAGAGCTAGTACTTGAGAATCCTGAATTAAACAAAAAAGAAACTTTGATACAATTAATTAGTAATAATTTGACATTTGCTTTTGATAAGGAGAGATTCGATGGATAATTTAAAAGAGCTTTTAGAAGATACAGTTATAGGTGAAAAACTAATTTATGGAGTAATAAGTAATCTTAGATCAAAAAACGCAATAGAATATACAAAAGTAACACTTAAACCTGTATTAATTAAAAATCAGAAACATATTCAGTTTACTTATGAATATAGTAATAAAGTTTTGCATAAAAACTTAAGTTTTGAAGAAGGAATAGACGAAACCACTGAGCTTTTAAACAGCTATTTCAAGCAGTGTGTATTATTTACCACAGAAGCTGATTATCAAATATTAATAAGCAAAAAGGGAAAGGTAACTATTCTTAAGAAAAAACCTACTAGAAGTAGTGTTGATTTAAGCCATAATAGAAAGAAAATCTATATTATTGAAGAGAATAGGCCATGTGATTTCTTAATAAGATTAGGAGTCATGAATGAAAGCGGCAAAGTATTTTCAAAAAAATATGATAAATTTAGGCAGATAAATAGGTTCTTGGAGATGGTTTCTGATACAGTGCCTAAGATTAAGGCTGAAGATACATTAAACATTATTGATTTTGGATGTGGAAAATCATATTTAACATTTGCTCTTTATTATTATCTAGTAAATATTGAGAAGATGAAAGTAAACATTGTGGGACTTGATTTAAAAGAAGACGTAATTAAGTTTTGTAACGAAGTAGCATCCGACTTAAGATATGATGGATTAAAATTTGTTCATGGTGATATTAGAAATTTTGAAGAATTTGATAGAGTGGATATGATGGTTACTTTACATGCTTGTGATACAGCAACGGATGCCGCTTTAGCTAAAGCAGTAAACTGGGATGCCAAGGTTATATTATCAGTGCCATGTTGCCAGCATGAGCTATTTAATAAAATACATAATGCTGTTATGGAGCCTATGGAGAAGCATGGAATAATAAAGGAGAGACTATCAGCTTTAATTACTGATAGTTTGAGAGCAAATGTACTTGAAATACTTGGGTATTCAACACAAATGCTTGAGTTTATTGATATGGAGCATACACCTAAAAACATACTTATTAGAGCTATTAAGACTGATAAAATTAATGAAGAAGCAATAGATCAATATAAGAAGTTTATCGAGTTTTGGAATATAGAGAAGCCATATATTGAATCAGCCATGGGAGAGAAATTAAAAAAAATCTTATAAACAGAAATGCGACTTTAATAAATCGCATTTCTGTTTATGGGGTTATTAAGATTTTATTAGTCAATGAAAGCGGAAATAACTCTATATAAGATCAATAAGTGGAATATTGAAAATATCTATGAGGAGATTACATCTCCAATACGCAGCCCGCTCTCATTGATAATTACATTTTAAATTTTCTGAATAAATTATAAATTTATTATATTATTTACAAAATCTTAAGTCAAATTGGAATTTTAAATACAAAAAAAATATATATAGAAAAAACTTATCATAAATATAATTATGGCTAAAAATGAATATAATTATTATTTATGCTATAAAATTATTTTAATGGGTATATTATTGATAGTCATAATTTTTCTTAAGAAAGGATAGAAGTTTATGAGTAGCATACACATGGAAAACATATATCCAGCTATAGATTTAAATATACCTAAAAGACTAGAAGAAGCTACATTTGCACTTGGTTGATTTTGGGGACCTGATGCCCGGTTCGGGCTAACTAAAGGGGTGTATAAGACCCGCGTTGGATACGCAGGCGGAACCAAGAAAAATCCAAATTATCATGATTTAGGCGACCATAGTGAAACAGTTCAAATAGAATATGATCCAAGTGAGATCACATACGGCGAATTGCTGAATATTTTTTGGAACAGTCATACCCCAGCAAATGAACCATGGGGCAGACAGTATATGTCAGTAATATTCTACCAAAATGATATTCAAAAAGGTTTGGCAATTAAATCTAAAAATGAACATGAAAAGAAAATAGGGAAAAAATTATATACTGAAATATTGCCTTTAACCAATTTTCATTTAGCTGAAACATATCATCAAAAATACTACTTACAATTAGCAAGAGAATTGGCGACTGAATTAAAAGACATATATCCCAAGGCAAATGACTTTATAAATTCAACGGCTACAGCACATATCAATGGATATATCAAAGGTTATGGATCAATGACTCAGCTTACAAGTGAAATAAAAAGATTAGGACTATCTGAAAAGGCTCAAAAAAGGCTAATTCAAATTGTAGATGGATATGGTAAATAAAAAAGGTGTCAAATAGCTTTTATGCTAATTTGGCACCACTCTATCTATTTAACTTTATTTATAGATTTTACTAGGATAACTGGTATATTATGCATATGCCCTTCATGAATTTCCTCTGTTGCTTTTATTTCTCCAGTAACTTCCACCCAATCAAAATCTGATATTCCTTCAGGAATACTGGTATTAGTAAAGTCTGCTGGGATATCAAATAGAAGTCTTTCGCCATTTTCAAATTCATAATCTATACCTACCGAGTAGCCATCCTCAAATTGAAAAAACTGTAGCTTTAGCGTTTCTGATTTTCCATCATATTTATTTATATTTTTATGCATATCAATTATTTTTAGAGCAGTCTCGTCGTCAACCATGTTTTCTATATTTATCTGCTCTCCGCTACTGTTATTATCATTGTAATTTTTAGTGTCTGGAAATATACTATACATTCCGAATGAAGTAATAATTAAAGCAATTACTATAGGGATTATGAGTATAGCTTTTTTAGTATTTATCTTTTTATTGGTTTTCATACGACCATCCTTTCAACTTAGCTATGTTATTATACTATAAAAATTATATTTAAATATGAATTTTTTTATATCAAAAATTCATATTGATGAACTATAACAATTATTTAATCTACTTTATAGTACCATATTATAGTATAATAGTGTATAGTAAGTAAATAGTATAGCATAATAACTAGAATAATAATAGTTAATGGGAGGGACTTTAATGGCTGAGATTAAGTTTGATGTAGTAAAAGAAATAGTAGTTCTTTCAGAATCAAATAAGGGCTGGACAAAAGAGCTTAATATGATTAGTTGGAATGGTAGAGAAGCTAAGCTAGATATAAGAGACTGGTCTCCAAATAAAGAAAAGATGGGAAAAGGTATAACATTATCAAAAGAAGAAACTAAAAGACTAAGAGATGCATTAAACGAGCTTGATCTTTAGGTACAACGCGTTGTATCTAAAAAATATATATTAGAATGGAGTATGTTAATGGAAAAAATAATAATATATACAGATGGAGCTTGTTCAGGGAATCAAAATAGTGAGAATATAGGTGGATATGGTGCTGTCCTAATGTATAAAGACAACAAAAAAGAAATATATGGTGGGGAAATAAATACTACAAATAATAGAATGGAGCTAAAGGCTTGCATTGAAGCATTAAAGATGCTTAAGAGAAATGATATTCCAATAGATGTTCATACAGATTCAGCTTATTTGTGCAATTGTATTAATCAAGAATGGTATAAAAAGTGGAGAAGCAATGGATGGAAAAATTCGAAGAAAGAGCCTGTAGAAAACAAAGAATTGTGGGTTGAACTATTAGATTTAGTTGAGAGATTTAGAAATATTAAGTTTATAAAAGTTAAAGGACACTCTGGAGTTGAGTATAATGAACTAGCAGATGCTTTAGCTAATAAAGGTATGAAAGATATAGGAAACTAAACTTAAATGTAATTAATTTGTAATATATAATGTCGAAAAAAACTGTAGAATAAAGATAAGGAAAGATATTTTATGCAGAAAACAGAATAAAGGTTGTATTGCCAAATATTATAAATGGAGGTCATAGTAATATATGAAAAAATCTCAAGTTTTTTTACTAGCTATTATCATGGTATTATCACTTTCAATGGTTTTAACAGGCTGTCAGATTTCAACAACAGCACCTTCATCAACAGATGACAATACTGTAAGTGCAGACAATAATGGGACAAGTAATAATGATCTAGAAGAAAAGGAAATGACTGAAGAAGAAAAAAAGGCTGAAATGCAAAAGAAAATTGAAGAGCACAATGCTTTGGAGGAAAAGAGGAAAGCAGAACTTGGAGAATTTTATGTGCCACTATTACCACTAGATAATCAAAGAGAAGTCGAGAAAGTAGAAGCAAAAGGTCTTTATGTAACCGGAAATATTGCAGGATTTCCTGTTGATAAAGCAAAAGTTGATTTATATGCACAGTATGTAAAAGCTCTTGGAGCAAGCGACAAAGCAAAGATAAACGAGCTTCAAGCTAAGGCAAATGAGGCAAATAGATTTGAAAAGATATTAGGTACTGCTATAGGAACAGAGATTAATTCACTTGTTATAGATGTAAAAGATGATGATGGATTGATGACGTATAAAAGTGATATTGAGATAGTTGATAAAGCAAATGCTAACAGAGCAGTTAGGATAAAGGATATCAATGCATTGTTACAAATGCTAGAAGAATATGATATATATCCAATAGCGAGAATAGTTACTTTTAAGGATAGAAACTTTGCAAATCATAGTCCTGACCACTCTATTCAATTAAAATCAGGTGGGGTTTGGAAGGATTATAAAGGTGTAGCGTGGGTTAATCCATTTGATGAGTACGTGTGGAATTATAATTTAGCAATAGCAAAAGAAGCTGCATTGCTTGGATTTAAGGAGATACAGTTTGACTACATCAGATTTCCTGATAGTGCTAAGTCATACAATCCAATAACAGAATTTCCAGGAAGAGATGGTAGAAATAAAGACCAGGCTGTAGAGCAGTACTTAGAATTTGTTAAAAAAGAGCTTGAATCATATAAAGTAAATATTGCAGCAGATGTTTTTGGAGTAATAACTAAGTCATGGGATGATAAGCCAGAAGATATTGGACAAACATGGAGAAAGATGGCTAAAAGTATAGAGTATATGTGTCCAATGGTTTACCCTAGCCATTATGGCGCAAACTGGTATGGTTATGCTGTACCTGATGCACATCCTTATGGAGTGCTAAGTGGTGCACTTAAAGAAGCAATCGAAAGAAATGCAGCACTAGAAAATCCACCTGTAATTAGGCCATGGATACAAGGCTTCAATGCAACTTGGGTTAAAGGACATATAAAATATGGCGTAAAGGAAATGAGAGATCAGATAAGAGCTGGAAAAGAGTTAGGTGTAAATGAATATTTAGTATGGAACCCAGGTAACGTGTATGATCCTTTAGCATTCTTCCCTTCAGAGGAAGAAAAGAGCATTGTCCCTCCTAGTGAAAGAGCTGACAAGGAGAGAGATGTGTTAGGTAGGACTCCAGATGAAGTGTTGAAAGATTTTATGAATGCTGAGAGAAATAAAATTTATTCTAAGATGTTTTTATTAACTCCTATTAAGAACAGAAGTAATGACTACGAGGTTTTTAAGTCAGAGATAGAGAAACTTAATAGCAAACTTATGAAGTATGAAATAAAAGAATACAAAACTATAGATGAAAATAATGCTGAAGTTATATTATCTTATGAATATAAAATTAAGAACGGAGAAACAGAGTTAAATGCCGCAAAAGAGCAGGATTCTTGGAAATTAACTAAGGAACATGGCGTATGGAAGGTTATAAGACCAGAAATCAAGCCAGATACAGAAAAAACTACTAATTAACAAAAAACAATTAACCCTTTCAGACCTACTGCATATAATGTAGTAGGTCGAAGTATTTATTAAATGAAAGGTGTTGATTTAATGAGCTACTATTGGACTTCTTATAACCCTTACAGCTACTATCCATATATTCCTGACCCACAACAGCAGGTATCATATGTTCGTGTTTTTCATGCCAGTCCAGATGCACCTGCAGTAGATGTTCTAGTGAATAACAGACCAGTAGCTACAGACTTAAAATACAAAGAATTCACAAATTATTTGCCATTTTATCCTGGAAGGTATAGTATAAAAGTATTTCCAGCAGGTAACAGAACTAATGCAGTTATTGATACAGAGGTAAATGTTCCTCCAGGAAGTATCTATACTTTGGCAGCAGTAGGCAAGCTAAACGAAATTAGTCTTTTACCGATTCTAGATCCGCGTATGCCTATACCATCCGGCAAGGTGTATATTAGATTCGGTCATTTATCACCGAATGCACCAAAAGTAGATGTAAGATTATCTGATGGTACAACGTTATTTAGAAATGTAGGGTTCAAGGAGGTAACTAGATATATACCTGTAGATCCAGGAACATACACGCTTGAAGTATTCCCTGCAGGTACTAACAGAAGAGTTTTATATGTTCCAAATGTAACATTAAAAGGGAACAGGTTCTATACAGTCTATGCAGTGGGATTGGCAGGAGGAAGACCACCTCTACAAGTATTAATACCACTTGATGGTAATTCGTATTTATAAGAATAAATGATTAAGCCTATGTGAAAAGAGTATTTCATATAGGCTTAATTTATTAAGATTTTATTAAGATACAATAGTTTGTTGCTATATTTAGTTTTTTAATTTAAAATTAATATATGTACTTTTTCATAATACTACTGGAAATGAGTGAATTATTTGTTTGGATATGTAATACCATATAAGAATGAGTTAAAGGTCAGAGAATATGATGTTTTTAAATCATATTATTGTGGACTTTGTAAAACATTAGGAAAAGAATTTAACCAAGCTGTTAGATTTGGCTTAAACTATGATCTTACTTTTCTAACAGTACTTTTATCTTCTTTAGATAGTAATAGAGATACATTTAAAAGAGAGGGCTGTATAGCTAATCCATTTAAGAAAAAGATGATTATGGATAAAAACAATGGACTGCTATATACATCGAATATCAGTATTATACTTATTTATTTTAAGTTAATAGATGATTGGCGAGATGAAAAGTCACTACTGTCAATATTATCAACTACAGCGTTTCTGTCTCCGATCAAAAAAGCAAAACGATTGTATCCTAAGAAGTATGATACTATAAAGGCATACCTCCAAAAACTTACAGAGCTTGAAAAAGCAAAATGTAATAAAATAGATGAAAGCGCAGATATGTTTGCAAAGCTTATGGAGGAGGTTGCTTCTGCACCATTTATTATTGATGAAACAACTGATAGAGTATTGAGATGGCTAGGATATAATTTAGGCAGATGGATATATATTTTAGATGCATTTAATGATATAGAACAAGATATCAAGAAGAACAACTATAATCCCATATTATTGCAATATGATTATAATGATAATGAAAGAATAGAAGATTTTAAGCAAAGAATAAAAGAACCTATAGAATTTTCACTTACTTATACACTCGATAATATGGCAAAAAGTTACGAATTGCTTGATATAAAACACAATAAAGGAATACTAGATAATATTATTTATATGGGAACTAGGTTTAAAATGGAACAGATACTTTATGAAAAGGAGGTAAAGAAACTTGAGAAATCCATATGAGGTCTTAGGGATCAGAGAAGGTGCAAATGAAGAAGAAATTAGAGTTGCTTATAAGAATCTGGTAAAGAAATATCATCCAGACCAATATGCTAATAATCCTCTTTCAGATTTAGCTGAAGAAAAGCTTAAGGAAATCAACGAGGCATATGACTATTTGACGAAAAATAAAGGAAATAATAATTATAGAGGTCAAAGCAGTAATAATCAGGCTAATCAGCAATATAATGATAATAGCTCAAATGTATTTATGCAAATCAGAAGTATGATTGAACGTGGCAACATCAGTCAAGCTGATCAAATGCTTGAATCAATTTCAAATAGGAACGCTGAGTGGAATTTCTTAAAAGGAATAATATTTCTAAGAAAAGGCTGGTATGACCAAGCATATCAATATATACAAGTGGCTGTTAATCTAAATCCAGCTAATGCAGAATATCGTTCAGCTTTAAATAATCTGTCATTTAGAAATAGAGCATATAGGGATGTTGGAGCTAATAGAGGATATAGAAACGATACATCGTTCTGTGAAGTCTGTCAGTGCTTAATATGTAGTGATTGCTGCTGTGAATGCATGGGAGGAGATTTAATTAGTTGTTGTTAGCAGGAGGAAATTAAGATGGATAAAGTAAACAAAAAATCAAAGAAAATTGCATTAGGTGGAATAGTGACATTATTTTCAGTTGCGTCTTTGTATCTATCATCTATAGTACCAACTAATAGATTGTTTTTTCTTGCGCTAAGCTCATTTTTTGTGTCTGTGGTCGTGATAGAGCATGGAAGTAAACATGCCTTACTTGTTTACTTATCATCTTCCATATTGAGTTTTATTATTGTACCAAATAAGCTTATTGTATTACCATACATAGCTTTCTTTGGATATTATGCTATTCTAAAAAGCCTAATTGAAAAAAGTAATAAAATATTTTTTGAATGGATAATGAAACTTTTAGCCTATAATTTGGCAATGTACATTGTATACTTATTGACTAGCAAAATGTTTTTTGATAGCATAACTATTAAGCTTCCGATATGGGTTGTTTTTATAATTATGGAGATAATTTTCATTTTGTATGATTATTGCTTTAGCTTAGCAATTCAGTATTATAATACTAAACTTAAAAATAAAATAAGAGTTAAGTAAATAAATATGAATTAATTGACTATACAATCAGCCCTAGCCAATCTAGGGCTTTTGTGTTTTTGACATTAGTCATAGAATTAATAAAATATTTAACTTGTACTTATAATAAACTACTATTTTTGGCTATCCTTAAAATAGTAATAAAGGAGGGTGTTTTATGAATACATTTAAGCAGTATGTTAATCCATACCTTGGCAATATGTTAGAAAGTATTAGAATGGATAAAAGCTTTGTAAAAGGGAAAGGCAGTTTTCTTTATGATGTTGACGGAGATAAATATTTAGATTTAATAGCAGCATATGGAGCTTTGCCTTTAGGATATAACCCAGATGAGATATGGGAAGCAATTTTAGATGTTCAAAAGGATGGGGAGCCTAGCTTTATACAACCATCTACACTTGATGCAGCAGGTGAATTAGCTGAGAAACTGATTAAAGTCACTCCTGAAGAATTAAGGTATGTGACTTTTACAAATAGTGGAGCTGAAACTGTTGAAGCAGCAATTAAGCTATGCCGATCATCCACAAAAAGAATGGGAATACTGTCAGCATATAATAGCTTTCATGGTAAAACCCTTGGAGCCTTATCAGCAACAGGGAAAAGCTATTATCAGTCTATTTTTGGTGCACCTGCAACTGGATTTAATTACATACCATATGGCGATACAGAATCACTACTGAAAGAGCTTAAAGAAAATCCAACTTATTATGCAGCATTAATAATTGAGCCTATTCAAGGAGAAGGTGGAATAGTAGCACCACCTAAAGGGTATTTAAAAGAAATAAAACAAATATGTGAAGAGTATGGAGTAAAGCTTGTATTAGATGAAATACAGACTGGACTAGGAAGAACAGGAAGATTATTTGCTTTTGAAGAAGAAGAAATGGTTCCTGACGTGCTATTATTGGCTAAAGCATTAGGTGGAGGTATTATTCCAATAGGTGCGTGTATATGTACTGAAGATGTATATAATGAAGAATTTGCTCAAAAACATTCTTCAACCTTTGCAGGAAATACACTGGCCTGCCGTGTAGGAATCAAGATTCTAGACATACTAACTAGAGACTCAAAAATACTAGACAACATTAATAAATGTGGAGATATACTAAAGAGTGGACTTTTAAATCTTAAAGAATCGTATCCAAATGTTATAAGAGAAGTTAGAGGAAGAGGATTAATGCTCGGCATAGACTTTGGGATAAACAAAAATACATTTCCAGGGAGCTTGTTGGGTGTTATGGCAGAGCAAGAATTACTGACTCCAATCATATCAAGCTATCTTCTAAATGTGGAAAAAGTACGAGTTGCACCTACACTCAATGGCAACACAGTTATTAGGATTGAACCGGCTTTAAATATATCTGAGAATGAATGTAATATAGCTTTAGAAAGTATTGACAATATGCTAAAGGTATTAAGTAAAGGAAATACTGCTAAGCTACTATCGTATTTAATAGATGTACCTATTGATAATAATCATGATATTACTACAAAAGAAAAAGCTCAAGATACTGCTTGCATAGAGAATAGTGATAGTAGATTTGCTTTTCTGATTCATCCATTGGATTTAAAGAATTATTCTGACTATGATCAAAGTTTATCCTGCTTCTCAGTGGAACAACTTAAAGAACTTACTGAAAAGTGGAGTGAAATGGTTGAACCGTTTGTAGTATCAGACACCATTGTAACTTCTGAGTGCGGAAACAAGACTTACGGAGAGTTTATAGTTGTACCTCGTACTGCAGATGAACTTGTTAGAATGCCAAGAGAAGAAGCAATAATTCAGCTAAAAAAAGCCTTGAAAATTGCAAAGGATAGGGGCGCAAAAATAGTTGGATTAGGCGCATATACTTCAGTTGTGTCTGGTGGAGGACTACATCTAAAAGACGAGGGAATTCCCCTCACCACAGGAAATAGCTATACCGTTGTTTCCGCTGTAGATGCTGTTACACAAGCATTAATAAAGCTAGGTGAAAAGCCACAGCAATCGACAGCTGCTATTGTAGGAGCTACAGGTTCTATAGGATTTGGTGCTTCTGTACTTTTATCAGAAAAAGTGTCTAGACTAATACTTATAGGTAACCCAAATAATAAAGAGTCTAGTATTAGAAGATTACATAAGGTAGCTGCGAATATATACAAGCATTTAGCTATTTTATTAAAGAATAATGTTATATTTGAACCTGGTAGCATAGGGTATTTATTATCAGAATCTTATGACCTTCCTCATTTTGATGCTTCACTTGAAGAGTTTGTGGATTTTGCAATAGAGCTTGATAAAAATAATGGGCCAATACAGGCTACAACAGATATTGATGAAATGCTAGTTCATGCTGATGTAGTAATAAGTGCTACGAGCAGTGTTGGAAAGTTTATTGACGCTAATGGGTTAAAGCCTGGTGCGATAGTTTGTGACATGTCAAGACCAAGAAATGTAAGTGAGGATGTAGAGTTACTTAGACCGGATGTATTAGTAATTGACGGTGGAATCGTAGAAGTACCTGGTAGACCTGAACTTGGGATTAATCTAGGGTTTGATAAAGGACTAGCATATGCATGCATGTCTGAGACAATTATGTTAGCATTAGAAGAACATTATGAGCATACTAGTGTAGGTGCTTCGGGTATATCTATTGACAGTATTCTCTATACTAAGAAATTGGGTGAAAAGCATGGGTTTAAATTGGCTGATTTCAGAAGCTTTGACAAACCTATAGATGACGAAAAATGGGAGAATGCTAAGAAAGCTAGAGAAAATAATTTATCATTATTGGCATAGGGTATAAATTATATAGATATATATTCTATAGAACATAATATTTGAACGTAAGGAGTGTATATTTATGATACGCAAAAATGGACATAGCATAACATTGCTGATTATATTAATTATTAGTATCTCATTGATAGCTGGATGTTCAGCAGGAACGGTTACGCAAGGTAGTACTCAAGATAATAATATAAATAACGATGGAGAGTTAATAGTACACTTTATAGATGTAGGGCAGGCGGATAGTATTTTAATACAGCTTCCAAGTGGAGAAATAGCTTTGATAGATGGTGGCAATCGTGATGATAGTGAATTAATAATCGAGTATTTGGAGAAACATAATGTAAGTAGAATCAATTATCTGCTAGCTACTCATCCTCATGAGGATCATATTGGAGGGTTACCTGAAGTTGTAAAGAGCTTTCAAATTGACAATGTATATATGCCAAACAAGTCTGCTACTACTAAAATATTTGAATCATTTATAACTGAGCTTAAAGCCAAAGGTTTAAAAGCTACAATGGCAAAGGGTGGATTAGATATAATAGATAGCAATGACCTTAAGTTTACTATCTTGGCTCCAAATTCAGAGAAGTATTCTGAGACAAATGAATATTCAATAGTGTGTAAACTAGTGTATAAGGATAGATCTTTTATCTTTACTGGAGATGCAGAAGGCGTATCCGAAAAAGAAATGATTGGCAAAGGACTTGATCTATCAGCAGATGTATTGAAAGTAGGTCATCATGGTGGGAGGACATCTTCAACAGAAGAATTTCTAGATTGTGTAGACCCTAAACTTGCAGTCATATCTGTAGCAGCAGAAAATGATTATGGGCACCCACACCAAGAGACAATAAATAGATTAGAAGAAAGAAATATATCAATAATGAAGACAAGCGAATCAGGCACTATAGTAATATCAACTGATGGGCAAAATATTAATAATCAAGGTGTAGTCGTTCCTGATAATGTTCAATTAGATGAACAGAACAATGAAGAGGATAAAGAAATAATTATTGGAAATAAGAATACAAAGGTATATCATGTAAAATCATGTAATAGCCTACCAAAGGCCGAGAATCAAATAATTTTCAATTCTAAAGAAGATGCTGAAAAAGCTGGATATAGGCCAGATAGCAGATGTGTAAAATAATAGAGGTGAAAATATGAGAGGAATAATAGATAGGTTTGAAGGAGATTTTGCTGTAGTTGAGTTAGAGAACAATGATATGATAAATATTGAGAAATCTAAGCTACCAAAAGACGCTTATGAAGGAACTGTTTTAATAATTAATGAAGATAGTATTCTAATTGACGAATATGAGACAGAAGAAAGAAAAAAGAAAGCAGATGAACTGATAAACGATATATTTAAGTAAGTGCTTTTTAAGAGGCTATATCATACAACATGCTATGATATAGCCTCTTTTATAATACATATAAAGTTGAAATATGTACTTCAGTAAAATGTGTATCAAAAAAACATATGATTATACCGTATAATTATACACAAAAACATAAATATGCATACTTCTATTAGATAAAATAACTGAAGTATTAAGATAAAGGCATTAATTACTCATAAATTGCATAGTTATCAGAAAATTATGGGCATAATATTTATTCAGTAAATGTAAGGCAGATCACATAATTACTAATATAATCCAAAAAAATTTTTTAAAAAAGTATTGAAAAAATATGCAAAAAGATGTATCATTATTTAAGTTGACAAAAGACAACCTTGAAGGGGGATATTAATTATGATGAAAAAAAGATTTATTAGTGTTGTTGCAATAATATTAGTACTTACAATGTCTATTGCATTTACTGGATGTTCAAATAGCTCAGAAGAAAATGCTGCTGAGACAAAACTAGAAAAAATAAAAAAATCAGGGAAAATTATTCTTGGAACAAGTGCTGATTATCCACCATATGAATTCCATAAAGAAGTAAATGGAAAAGATGAGATCGTTGGATTTGATATATCTGTAGCTAAAGAAATTGCTGAGGATTTAGGAGTAGAGCTTGAAATTAAAGACATGGAGTTTAGAGGCCTATTAGCTGCACTAAAGACTGATAAAGTTGATTTTGTTATTGCAGGAATGACACCAGATGCCGAAAGAATGAAGGAAGTTGATTTTTCAGATATATATTATAGAGCTGAACATGCTGCAGCTGTTAGAGTTGAAGATAAGGATAAATATATAACTGTGAGTGATCTAGAAGGTAAAACTATCGGAGTTCAAAAAGGAGCTATACAAGAAGATATAGCAAAAAACCAGATAGAGTCCCCACAAATAAAAGCTTTAGGAAAAGTATCTGACCTTATGCTTCAGCTTAAGAATAGCAAGGTTGACGCTGTTGTTGTAGAAGATGCAGTAGGTAAGGCTTATGTAGAAAGCAATAAAGAGTTATTTTTAACAGACATCAGATTTACAGACGAAGAGGGTGGCTCTGCTGTTGCAGTAAACAAAGGAAATGAAGAACTGCTTAATGTGATCAATAAAACAATTGAAAGATTACAAAAAGATAATTTAATTGAAAAATTTGTTATAGAAGCTAATGAAATGGTTGAAAATGAGCAAGAATAAATGATAAGATAGTGGAATAACTTCCACTATCTTATGCAATTATTTACAGCTAGGAGGTTATGTTATTGGATTTTACTTTTTTGAGTAGATATTATATGTTTTTTTTAATCGGAGCAAGGAATACAGTAATGATTGCATTTTTTTCTGTTTTTTTTGGCGTTGCATTAGGAGTAATTTTAGCTCTTATGAAAATATCAAAGAACCGAAACATAATAAGTATTATATTAAAGGCTATTGCCACAGCATATATTGAGTTCATGAGGGGAACACCATTGTTAGTTCAGTTATATATAATTTACTTTGGATTACCTTTTAATCTACCAGATGTTCCTGCAGGGATTATTGCACTGTCATTGAACAGTGCAGCGTATGTAGCTGAGATAATAAGAGCCGGTATAATAGCTGTAGATCATGGGCAAATGGAAGCTGCTAGGTCATTAGGAATGAGTCACTCGATGGCTATGAGATATATAGTAATACCACAGGCATTCAAAAATATATTACCAGTACTTGGGAATGAATTTATTACTGTAATTAAAGAATCTTCAATCGTATCAGTTATTGGTGTACCTGAGCTTATGTATAATGCTGATACAGTGCGAGGAAATACATTTAAACCATTTGAGCCATTAATTGTGGCTGCAGTATTGTATTTCATTCTTACATTTACTTTATCAAAGGTAGTTGGATATGCTGAAGGGAGGATGAAGGCTAGTGATAGAAGTATATGATTTAAATAAAAAATTTGGAGAGCTGCATGTACTTAAAGGAGTTAACTCACATATAAGCAAGGGTGAAGTTGTAGTTGTAATTGGACCTAGTGGATCGGGGAAAAGTACCTTTTTGAGATGTCTAAATTTATTAGAACAGCCTACTAGTGGGAAAATAATCTTTGAAGGAACTTCAATAACAAGTAAAGAAAATAATATAGATAAGCTAAGACAAAAAATGGGCATGGTTTTCCAACAGTTTAACCTATTTCCCCATATGACAGTTCTTGACAACATTACTTTAGCACCTATTAAGCTTAAAGGACTTTCAAAAGATGAAGCAGAAAAGATAGCATACAAACTTTTAAGAAGGATAGGTTTAGAAGATAAAGCAAAAACTTATCCGAATCAGTTGTCTGGAGGTCAGAAGCAAAGAATAGCTATAGCAAGAGCATTAGCTATGTCACCTGATGTAATGCTTTTTGATGAACCAACATCAGCTTTAGACCCAGAAATGGTAGGTGAAGTTTTAGAAGTAATGAAAGACTTGGCAAAAGAAGGAATGACAATGATAGTTGTAACTCATGAAATGGGTTTTGCAAAAGAAGTAGGAGACAGGGTTTTATTTATGGATGAAGGAAAAATAGTCGAAGAAGGAACGCCAGAAGAGATTTTCATCAATCCTCAAAATCCTAGAACAAAGAGCTTTTTAGCAAAAGTTCTTTAATATTTTAGCCCATCAATATTATTTGATGGGCTTTATAGTAAGTTTCTTTTTCATTGTTTACTTTCATTATTCTTTCGAAGACTTATCATGTTTCTTACCTTTTTTACACCTAATGTACTCATAGATATTTCTTTTGCTAGTTCTGATTCATATCTATTATTAGCATATCCCATTAAAGTTACAATCCCATTCTTAACATCTGTTACAATGTCTTTAGCACGAATACGCTCACTTTCATTGAGTTGTTGCTGTATTGAATTGTTAATAGTTATGTCGTCAATTGCATCTGCTGTGACTACTTTAGTGTTATTTACTACATCTTTTATGCCTCTAGTTTGAGCAGAGAGATTCATTGCTATATGCGCATCTTTTAGTGTATCGACTTCGCCAACTAGATTTGCAACTCCGTCATTAACCTGGACACCTACACCTACAATCCTATTAGCATCTTTTGATTCACTTAACTTATCGATAATTTCTTTTTCCATATGCTTATCTGTAATATTACTATCGACACCTATAGTAATACTATTTTCCACTTTTCTAACACTATCTACACTTCTAGCTACTTTTTCAGCATATTGCTTTTCTGATAGCACATCAACAAAGCCAGAAAGCTGTACTGAGCCATCTCTGCAGCTCACATTAATATCCATTGAAGAAGCTTGCATTTTTTCTTCTAATTGATCTTTAATGTAATCTACTAATAACTCGTCTTTAGTTAAATTTTTCTTCTTGTTTTTTATATCCATATAATAACACCTCGCAAAATCTATTTATTAGTAGTCTTTGTCATTTGAAAAAATATTATGAAACATTATATAGGTAGATTTTGAAATAATTAATGAAAGTGCCTAAAAATTTAGAAAAAAGAGAATGTTAAAAAAATGACAAAAATTAATTAAATTATCTTAATTTTTTATAGCTTGTTTTTCAGTTGCTTATGCTGTTTACAATCTAGTATAATATGTATGACTGGAATACTACCTTCGAAGGGGTGTTAAAATGCAAAATCTGCTTTTAAGAAAAAACAAGAAAACGATTCCATACCTTGATACTATAATCTTTATTGGTCTCATATCCTTATTTTTTGGATATCTAGGGTCAATGATGGGTATCAGAAATATGTTTTCTTCAATTATGGAGACAGCATATAAGTTATTAGTAGATACAGTATTGTATATTATGGCAATCGCAGTATTGGCTGGGGCTTTTGGAAAACTAGCTATGGAGTTTGGTGTTGTTAATCTACTTAACAAGATATTTTCTCCACTAATGAAACCTCTTTATAACATGCCTGGAGTTGCTTTTTTAGGTATCATAACTACTTATTTATCTGATAATCCAGCAATAATTTCACTAGCTAAAGATGAAAACTATATAAGCTATTTTAAAAAACATGAGGTGCCTTGTTTATGTAATTTGGGCACTGCTTTTGGTATGGGACTTATAGTTACCACATTTATGATAGGGTTAGGATATTTTCGAGAAGCAGTTGTAGGAAATATTGGAGCGCTTATAGGAAGTATAGTTAGTGTAAGAATTATGGCTTATCGAACAAAAAAAGTACTTGGAGAACAAATAATTCAAAGTCATTCTAGTAAATCAGATCAAGAACTAGCTAGTACTTTAGTAGAGCATAGTGAAGGTAGTTTTTTTGAAAGATTTTTAACAGCTTTTTTAGAAGGTGGAAAGCTGGGAGTAGACATTGGTCTTAGTATAATCCCTGGTGTTCTTGTAATATGCACAATAATTATGCTTTTGACATTTGGTCCAGCAGACCCAAGTATTGGATATCAAGGATTGGCATTTGAAGGAGTAGAGCTTCTTCCTAAAATTGGTCAATGGTTTTCTCCTATTCTAAAACCGTTATTTGGATTCCAAAATCCTCAAGCTATTGCATTTCCAATAACAGCATTAGGTGCTGTTGGCGCTGCTCTCAGCTTAATACCTAAATTTTTACAAACAGGACTTATAGGCGGAAATGAGATTGCAGTATTTACGGCTATGGGAATGTGCTGGAGCGGTTTTTTAAGTACACATGTAGCCATGTTAGATTCATTAGGACATAGAAAACTAATTTCAAAGGCTATAGGGAGTCATGTAATTGGAGGAATTGTGGCAGGTATTAGTGCGCATTATATTTTACTGCTAATTAATTTGTTATAAAATAATAAAGCATACTTTGTGCAAATAAAATATAATTTGCATAATAATAAAAAAATATTTATAAAAATGTTGACTGATCTATTCAATCGATGTATAATATATAAAAATATATTTTACAACTTTTTATATTAAAAACTGTGATTAGAAGAGTAGATTTAGGTAATTGTTCAAGAGAGTCGGCGATGGTGAGAGTCCGATACAAAGCCTATTTTGAAGAACATCTATGAGTTTCTAACCGAAATCTTTTGAAAGTAGGCTTAGACGGAGCCAAACCGTTATTAAATGGACAGTATCGAGAATATACTCTGTACTGGTTTTGAGTGAGCTATTTATTAGCTAATTAGGGTGGTACCGCGGAAGATAAGCCTTTCGTCCTTGTTTTTGGACGAAAGGTTTTTTTATTATGGGCTTTAGCCTGTTGAGCTCGCGAAGCGTGCGAAACAATAAACCACCTGCTATGCGGGTGCGCGACAGAAGTTATACAAAAAAAT
>NZ_JBNPXI010000012.1:0-125856 GCF_050433385.1 Brassicibacter mesophilus | reverse complement strand
ATTCAATTTTACCATAATCAGGTGAGGAGTTATATATTTTTATGCAAGAAAAAACCCCGTAATTATACGGGTTGTGGCGTTTCGCAAACGTCTATTTAATTTATAGAGGGAGGATATTTGTGAAAAAAATATTTTATATGTTTGTTGTAACTATATCATTACTTCTAATACTGACATCAAATGTTATGGCAGAGGATGTTATAGGTGATATATCAAAAGAGGTTCTTGATTACATTAATCGCATTGACGGTGTTTATGAGGTTAAACCAATACTAGGGTTTAATTACGATTTAGAGGATTCTGGCAAACCAGGCTATAAAATAATAAAAAGAGGTATAAAAAATAATCCAGATTCTTCTTATTTTGATGAGCACAAATTGGGATTAATGAATTCACAAATGGAACTAATATTCAAGCCAGAATATAATAAAATAATGTGGTTTGATGATATTACAGCAGTTGGCGAAAGAACAAAAGATAATGTGAAAGAGTATGTGGATATGACTGGAAATGTTCTCTTTACATTACCTTTAGATTATCACGCCAGCGTAAGCGGTAATAATTTTCTAGTGGTATTGCCAGGTAAGCCTGCATGGGATGGGAGCTGGGATACAGTCCATGAGTATATTGTCCTTGATTGGAATGGAAATAAATTATATTCGTTAGGTGAATATTTCTCTCTCTATCAAACCAGAGATATAAATGGCAACATTATTTATTGTGCAGATAAATACATAGGAAACCGAAAAAGTAAAGAGGGATTCATTGATCAGTTTGGAGAGACAATTATCCCCTTTGCCTACGATTATATTACTTATCACAGCGATAGTTCATCTTTAGATACTGAATACTTTAAAAATGGGTTGGCAATTGCTAATAACAATATGAAGTATGGCTGTATTAATTCCTCAGGAGAAACAGTCATCCCCTTTAACTATGTTGATATAGAGATGTGGAATGGATACGTTATTGTAAATTTAAAGGGTACATTTGGAGTGTTGGATAATAAGGGCAACGTTGTTATTCCCTTTGAATATGATATGATTACCGATAATAAGGGGCATTTGTTATTAAAGAAAAATGACAAATATGGATTAACAGACGCAAATGGAAAAATAGTATTGAAAGCAGAATATGACCATATTGATTCATTTGAAAACGGATTTGCTAGATTTTCTTTAGGCAGAAAATATGGATTTGTTAATGAACAGAGCGAGATAGCTATACCATTGGAGTATGAGTATCCTGATGACGTTGGGTTGACCAGCTCTATATTTTCCTTTGAACTGGAGGGTATAGCTTTAGTATCTAAAAATAATAAATATGGCTTTATTGATAAGTCAGGCAAGGTCATCAGTGAACCCATATGGGATAAAGCAGATAATCTATTCATTAATAATTACACAAAAATACATTTAGGTGATAAAGTTGGCTATATGCATAGAAATGGAACCATTATTACCCCTAAATGGGATTGGGGCAATAATTTTCATGAAGGGTTGGCTTTAGTAGAATTAGAAGGAAAAACAGGATATATTGATGAAACAGGAAAGTTAGTGCTCTCTACAGATACCATTACAGAAGAGCTTATAGAGAATTCTATTAATCCTAAAGGTAAAAAAAGATTTAATACAGATTTTTGGAACGGTTATGCGATTCTAAAGGCAAATGGTAAATGTTACTTTGTTAATAAAAAAGGTGAGATCATCTTTAATGAGGGATATGATATTTTGTATAATTTTGAGGAAGAGGGTTATGCAAAAGCTTATAATGGTCCAACACATTATGAATTCACATTTTTTTGGACAGATACTAAGCAAGCAAACGATTTTATGGAAAAATGGTTAGACAAATATTCCGGAGAAGCAATTCCTGAAATTAATTATAATAGTGACGGCGGCGAAATGTACATGCTTGATGAGACTGGTAATATATTGTTGTCTTATCCAAGGGAGCTGTCTTTCATGTATTCCGATGATCCGTTAGATTTTGATAAGGATTATCATATACAGGAAATACATATTAGAGGACTAGGCGGACCAGCGACCATTTGGGTGGAAATGATAAGGAAAACCGATATGGAGATTTCTTCTAATAAGAAGCAGATGAAAATAGAAGGGACTCCATATGACAACCTAACAGGAGCAGAATTTGATTTGGTACCAATTAAATATACAACAAATCACTATGATATTACAAATAATCAGGACATTATACTGCCTCCATATAGTGTTATCTTAGTAACTACGGACACACTTTTCAATCTATCTGAAAGTAAATTAAATAAAAATATTTATTTAAAGGGCGATATACTTGCAGTAAATAATTCAGATAAGGAAAAAGTGGTAAAAAAGGGAAGTATAAAGTATGGTCCATATTTATATTTTAAAAATGAGAACGAACAATCAGAGGTAAGACTTTTTGTACGGCTAGCAATTTTAAAAGATAACTTCAATGAAGAAGAATTATCATCTATTAGAGTTACTAATGATAAGGTTTTAGGTGATGGAGGCTGGCTTTTACCGAAATTTTTTGAAAATAAATAGATAAAATATTCATTTGATTCTTTTATTCAATGTCTTGATATTACTGATATCTGCGACCTTTACCGCCTCATCTCTTAGGGTCGCAGATGTTATGTGATTTTTACGAAAAATTACTCTTTTTAAAATTTAATTGATTGGTCTATTACTTATAACTTCATCAATATCCCTTTTCTCTCCTTCAGGTACAATAACAGGAACTATTAACATCAATCCATCAACATATTGGATTTTTCTATGGAGGATTCCTCTAGTGAGATATCCACCAAAGGACATTGCTGCAATTGCAAAATTCTCATTAGGAATAACTTTATCTATAAAAATAAGTATAGTATCTAACATATCATCGTAATTTTTTATAGCTTTAATATTTCTTGTCTGTTCAACTTCAGGATGATATATATATTCTTTACCAGCCTGGGTTATCTCTAAATATCGGCTCCATCTGGTCTATCATTATTTTCATATCAGGATAATAACCATTCAGCATTAGAATAGGCTTACCTGACCCCTTTATCACATAATTAACTATAACTTTGTTTACAATACATTCCATATAACTTTACTCCCAAGTTAAAGTCTCTAAAGAACTGCTCTGATCAGTACTTCTAGCTTTAGATGCTCATATTATAACTAATTTTTGTAGCTGTACAATAATAATCCCTACTATCCATAAGTACAATACAATAAATTTTAATGTTGTAACCCATGAGCAAAAGTCAGCAAGTATTGTACTTTGATTAGGATACATATTTAATAAAATAATTAGAAGCGTATTTTCTATTATATCAAATATAGCACGGGATATAGCAAACCCTAAAATCATGTGTCTAAAAACATTATTAGGAGTTACCTTAAGAGTAATCGCTATCATGACAATGAGAAAGCAAACAATAAAGCAAAAATCAAGTAATAAATAATTTCTATATGCTTTCATTCCTTCTATACCAATTTTCTCAAAGGTATTATATAATATTTCACTATTATATCGGAATCTCATGTCAAGAAGTCTAAATTTTGGATCATATTTTTGTATACCAGGAATTCCGTGATTTGTGCGGTACATCACAAATAGACAAATAAAGAACCCTATTGTACCGAATATTATAATACTAATGTTCAATACATACACCCCCAAATAAATAAAATCTTAGTCATCCATAATAAACTAGTATCTAGTACCACCTAACGTTTTTGGATTAATGATGTCTTTAAGCTAGACCCACAGAGATTTTCTTCGTATGTAGTGCTGCGCACCCAGTGGAGGAATGTGCTTTGGCTGTCTTCTCAAGCCAAAGCGAGCTTGAGTGCTTTGTTATACAATACATTTTTAGAACTATCGAAATAGTTTTAATTTTCTCATGTAATCAATAGCCTTGGTTTTATTCTTTTTCTTAAAAACATATTCAGATTAAGTTATTTATTCAACTAAATTATAATTTAAGACATAAAATCATAATGATAGTCCACGCACTCTCCATAATAAATCCCCATCATTATTTTTATTTGCTATCTTATTCTTTAGCAACTTAGTGATTTCCACTAACGTCCAGGAATTGCCGAAATCCATGAACCTTAGATAGTTCTTATCTTAGGTTGTGGAATATGCGGAGCGAACATGAATACTTTGCTACAGGATGGATAGTACACACTAGACACCGCTCCAGTTTCTTAGACCTATATAAATGTTATGAATGATAAATAATCTAATAATGAATATAGCCTAACTTAAGAATAATATCGAGAAAGAAAAAATAATATTCCAATAATAATAACTATAATGATAATCTTAGTAAGGCATCCTCCTTTTGTTAACTCATTTAAGTTCCCCATTGTTGAATGGTTTATTGAATCTGAAAAATTAATCATTGGATGTTTTTTATATTCTTCCATTTTGCGTTTTTCTTGTTTATCCTGTTTATCTCTTATATTCATAGATTCCACCTCTTATTATTTAGTAAGTTATAGCATATTTTTCTACAAATGTGAAGAGAAGATATCACTAATCGCTAACAAATTTGCGCAGCTTCCCAAGTATTGCACTATCTGTACTCAAACTTTTGAATCTCCGACATTGATAGTGTCGGTAAATCTACTTTTTTGGAATAAAATACGAAACTAGTGTCGTGAATTTCTTCCTATAGTTACAATAATTATATATTGTATCACAAAATGGAATAATGTGGGGCAAATTGGTCATTAATTTTAAACACATGTTAATTACTAAATGACAACATATTTATTATTGATTTCATTTGGCAATATAAAACTTTTATACTCATTTTATTGTTCTTGTGATTTTCAATATATAATTTCTAAAGAAATGTAGGTTAATAGAGTATTTTAAGAAACATAATAAAATATCTGGTGCAGAAATTATTCTTTTGGAGAAGTTTGGACGAGTGGAAGACGTAACTTTTAGTAGATTATATGGAATACAAAAAGATAATAAAATTACTAATTACTACATAGAAGGAGTATTACATCTTACTAGCACTAATATAGCAGATAAATTTCAACTTAATGAAACGAAAGAAATGGAAGTGGAAAGTATTTATAGTAAATAGAAGTATATGACTAGATAAGGAAAATGTATAAGTAAGATTTGAACTTTTTAAATCCCAAATATATCCATGATTTATATTTAGAACCCCAATATATTGCACTCAATCATAACCACCCGTTTTGAATTGTACCCCAAATGCTAGACAAAAAAATCTAATGTTTGGATGAAACTGTTAACAAAAACTAGACAAAGAACTTAGTAAGTTTTACGAATTCACCTCCTCAAACTTGGTAGGGGAAAGATACCCATGAGAGGAATATATTTTCTTAGTGTTATAGTATAATTCAATATATTTAAATACTTCTTGCTGAGCTTGTTCAGGTGCTTCAAAGTTGGCATCCTGAATAAGCTCTCTCTTTATTATTTTATAAAATGATTTTGTTAGTGCGTTATCATATGGATGATATGTTCTTCTTATAGTAGACAGTTCCAGATTTGTTTTTTTGATAGTGTCTTTCTGCTTTGACGGCAAAAACAGCATATAAAATAATTAGAATAGGGAAAAAGAACCAAGTAAATCCTCTCATTATTGCAAAAGGTGTTTCAAAAAAGAATGCTCGCCAAAAATATACGCCTGTCTTTTCCCATAGTCCTGGTGTATAATATAATAATTTTGGATTCAGTAGTGCCGAAATATCAATAGTTTTTGTTGTAACCAACGCAATAAAAATTGGAATATAGGATATTGTTATTGAGAACCACATATTCGATAACTTTTTATATCTTGCTGCCTTAGAAGAAACGTCAGAAAAAATATCATTATCGCCACTTGCATCTATTTTTTTAAAATATTGTTTACCAGATGATTTTGTGCCAGCAATATGTTCCCAACCACTATCTCTAAATAACGTAATATAATCTTCAAAATCATCATTTGTTTTAAAGCTGCGATAATCTATTTTTATAATAGCATCATTCGGAATAGCTTTACAAAACTCATATTCAAAAGATTTTCTACTTAACTCCCATCCTTGTTTTGCCATTTCACTTAGCCATTTTTCTTCTTTTTCAAAATCAATATAAAATTTAAATTTTTTCATATTAACACCTCTACTTTATTTCATACTATTTTCAGTAACTTTAATCATATGTTTCATTCTTTCAAAATCTAGAAGTAATATTTTTTCCCCTTCATCTGTAATAGCATAGACCTTACGTCTACTGTCATTACTTTTAACAGGTTCAATAAATTTTAACTCTAATAAGTTTTGAATAGCTCCATATAAAGTTCCTGCAGCCATTCTTACCTCTCCCATGCTTAATTCTTCAACTTTTTGCATAATTAAATATCCATGTGCAGGTTCAAGTAATGCTAAGAGAATGTAATAAACAGTTTCAGTAAGTGGTAAATTTTTATTTCTTCTCATCTAATTCTTTAACTCCTTTCTATATAGCAACACTATACAGTCACACTATACAGCATTATTATATACAGCTTAACTATATATGTCAACACTAAAAAAGCCATATAACAAAAACTTTATATAGCTAATATAACTATTTACTACTTTATATTTTCATATATAATAGAAACAAGGGGGAGGTATTTGATATAAAAAAAGTGTGTGTGCTCATTATAACATACTTTGGATAGAAATAATGAGAGTAATCAAAATAACATAAATGAAGAGTTGTAAGAAAAGTGAAATCAAGAGCGTATTCTAATATGGATTATTTGAAGAAGACACAGATATCATGCAAAAAATTGTTTATATTACAAAAGCTTTTCATCCATCAGAGAATTGCAAAGTAAGTTGGCTTGAAAAAGCATAAATTTTGAATAAAGATATAAGGAGATGTTACATATGGAATGGTCAATATTTCAACAGGAGAATTCATTCGTGACGATTACAGAAGAAAAAGTGGATGATATTCCATATCTAAGGTTCACTCCAAAAGGATATACTGGAGTACTACCAACTGTTATTTTTTACCATGGCTGGCATTCAAGTAAAGATTTTAAAAGATTTGAAGCAATATCAATAGCAAGTTTTGGCTATCAAGTGATTGTACCTGATGCATTGTATCATGGTGAAAGAGGGGCAATAGACTATGATAAACCAGGCAATACAGAAAAATATATATGGGAAATAATATTTAAAAGCATTCGAGAATCAGATGTACTTATTAAGCATACAATAGAAAAACATAATGCTGATCCAAGACGAATAGGTGTAATAGGAAGTTCGATGGGAGCAATCACAGCTGGAGGAATTTTTATTAAACATACTGACTTAAAATGTTTATCTGGATTCAATGGAGCCTTTGCATGGCAAGAAGCCGTAAGAATGAATAGTTTACCACCAAGTGAGCTTTATAAAGATGAAATAGAGTTATATGATCCAATGATGAATGACGAAAAAATAAAAGAGAGAGCTGTTTCAATATTCCACGGAGTAGAAGATACATCTGTTCCAATTGAAATACAGAGAAGATTTGCTGATAGAATGCGACCACTTTATAGGAATAGCCAAGATAAGTTACAGCTAACAGAGTTTAACAACATTAACCATAGGATTACGACAAGTATGTTAGCTAACTTGATTACATGGCTAAAATCATATCTTTAGTATTAGGATGAGATCAAGGTTTTTTGTGGTATTTAGCTAGTATTATAATGATTCAGTAAAAATACCATATGATGTGGTTAAAGATACACTAGATAATTTCAATAAGCTACTAGAAATTACTGTTCCAGAAGATAAAAAAACTCTACTGCAATAGTGAAATTACGGTAATTTTCACCCTAGGTCATACCCCAGGGCACATTTGCCTGTATCTTAAACATAAAATCATTAAAAAAGCTTATAAAATATGATATAGAAACAGTAAAAGAGAAATAGAAGCTGAATGACAGGAGCATTTTATTAAGTTTATAAACAATTTAGGCAGAGGCTATAAGGAGGAAATTGGTAAATCACTTAATCAGATTGATTATGAGGAGATTAAGCTTTATCAGATAATATTTACTCTTTTTAGAGCTTTGTGCGTTAATGAGCAAAATTCCTGCTTTCTAATTGTTTCCCCTATATATCAATTTTCTGATATCTTCTTAAGTTAACGACGGGGGATAGATTTTTCGTTCCTAAAATATCATATTTACAAAATCGCTTAAGGACGTTGTGTCTATCCCTTGTCCTTGTTAACAACCTCAGTAACTAAGTTATTATTCTTATTATAAAAATGATACAAAGAAGTCGTCAAGCTGTATTCAAAAAATGAATCTTTTGGCATATAACAAGCTAGATGTTATTATTGGCTGAGGTAATATTTCCTTGGCCTTTGTTTTTAAAAAATTGAACTTTCACATAAAATCCCACAATTCTATCAAATTATTACCGTATTTTCTTTTTATAATGTAAATGAAAACAAAACAAACTTAGGAGGGAATTTTAGATGAGCAGAAAACTGGAAATCAAAATCATTATTATGTTGTTATGCACTGCAATGCTACTGCCTACCATTAGCTTTGCAGATGATAACGAAAAGACAAATGGTAAGTATATTTCTATACATACTGGAAGTAGAGAACAGGAAAACTATGATTTTAGTGATCCACTTGAATCAGATAAATATCTTTTACTTCTCGCTGAGATTTATACTCCAGATAAGCTTCAAGAGTGGGAGAACGTCATAGCTGAAAAAAATGAATTTAAAACTGAAATGAAAGTAACATGGTTTGAAAATGAAAAATATAAAGAAAGGAAAATCATTTCAGATGTTATATTTGATGTAATTCGTGAAAAGGAAGAAAAAGGCGAATTATCAAATGAAGAGGCAGATAAAGAGTATGATATATTATTTCGATTTAGTGATGGTTACAGCTTTAATGATGAAGAGAATTTCGATGAATATGAACTTATGGAAGCATTTGACTTAGAAGATAGTAAAGCTGTAATTGATAATCTAAATAAAGGGCTAAACATGTATAAAATTGAGAATAGTGAGCATTCCTTAATTAGAAAGAAATTTAACGATATATTGACTAATCCCTATTATTCAAAAGATAACAAGTATTTTGATGAAAAAAAATATAATGAACAAGTTCAACATTATACTAGACTCAGAAATACAAAGAAGATTTATGATGAAGACCTATTGAATATAGTTCAATTGCATACTCCTGAAAAAATAGAAGAATGGAAGAAAGTAATTGAAGATCATAGAAAAAGATCAAACCAAGTTATAAAAAAGGAATTAAATAGAAACAAAGAAATCCAAGAAAAATTATTGGTAATAAGAAATTCCTCAAAAGAAGGTAAAATGCAATCAGAAGATTTCATCAAAGAGCTAAGAAATCTAGTTAAATCAACATACATATATAACTGGTATAAAGATCAAATGGAAGAAGCAAGAAAAATACCTGGAGAATTTCAGTCAGTAGTAGGACCTATAAAGGTTTGGGTTGAACAAAAAGCAGAATTTGATAAAACATGGGATAAGTATATAGAAGTTGTGCTAAAAGCCGAGAAAGCACTAGAAAGTAATTGTGAAGATGATATCAAAGAGTTACTCAATGAGCTATTGAAGCAACGACAGGAATTACAGAAAAATGATTATTTCATAAATTATACTATTCAATAATTGATGAGGAAACTAGAATTAATGGCAATGTATTGAAAGGATGCATTGCTTTTAATTATAATATAATCAGATTGATATATTTGATATATTAAGGGGTCGTGGTACAAATGAGTTTTGAAATATATTTGGTGGAAGACGAGAAAAATTTAAATGATGTTCTTTCTTCATATTTAGAGAAGGAAGGCTGGAAAGTAACTACATTTTTCAATGGAGAAGATGCAGAAAAGAAAATAAAGGATGAACCCCATCTGTGGATTTTAGATATTATGCTAACAGGGATGGATGGATATCAGTTAATTAGGAAGATTAGAGAGTTTTCATTGGATATTCCAATAATATTTATATCTGCTAGAGATGCAGACTTAGACCGTATATTAGGTCTTGAGATGGGAAGTGATGATTATCTTGCCAAGCCATTTTTACCTAGGGAATTGGTAATTAGGGCAAAAAAATTATTAGATAGAGTCTATGGTAAGATTCCTGGCTATAATAACTCATGTATTATTAAGTACCCCCCATATTTAATAGATGTTAATAAAAGAAATGTTAAGATAGATGATATAGAAATAAGGTTGACCTTTAAGGAGTATGAACTACTATGCTTGTTTATAAAAAATATTGGACAAACCTTTTCTAGGGATCAAATATTGACAGAAGTGTGGGGAGAAGATTATTATGGTAGCGATCGTACAGTTGATGACTTAGTTAGACGTCTAAGGAAGAAACTACCTGCTTTAAAAGTAGAGACTATATATGGATATGGATATAGGGTGGTGTAGACATGAAAAATAGACCATTGGCTATTCAGATATGGTTATTTTTTGCTGGAGTAACTTTGGCAATATTAATACTTCTCGCATTATTTTTTTCTATAACACTAGATACATTTTTTCTAAATCACTTACATGATACTATTGAAAGGTCTCAAGAAAAGGTTATAGAGGAACCCTTTGAAATTATTGATAGCATAGAAAAAGCAAAAGTTCAGCAGGATACATTGATGGTTAAGCATATGCCCCTATCTTTTATTACATTGGAGGAAGATTTAAAGAAAAAAGTTATAATTTCTTTAGGGGAGCATCAACAGCTTCCTACTGAGTTCTTAGATAAGATAGTGGAACAAGCAGAAAGCCAAACGGAAAATATAAAACGATATACTGATAGAATTGGTGATACTAAGATATTTTATGTAATAAGAAAAAAGGCTTTTTTTACTGATTTAGGAAGATCCTATCCTTTGTTTTCCTTTATGTGGGATACATATCAAGATTCTCTTGTAAAGACACTTTTTCGACGATTGATGTTTATAACAGTTATGGCAATGATGATTTGCCTTATAGGAGCAATAGTTTTGTCAAAGCACTTAACATCCCCCCTTGTGGCTTTAGAAAAAGATGTGAAACGAATAGCAAAAAGAGATTGGTATAAGCCTATCAATATACAACGAAATGATGAGATAGGAAGATTAGCTGAGTCTATTGAATGGATGCGTGAACAATTAGTTATTCATGATGAAAAACAGCAGTCCTTCCTGCAAAATATATCCCATGAGTTAAAAACACCCGTAATGGTTATTCGAAGCTATGTTAACTCAATTATTGATAATATATATCCAAAGGGAGATATGGAAGGCACTTTAAAGGTTATAGACACTGAATCTAAACGATTAGAAAAAAGGATTAGAGACTTGTTGTATATGACAAAATTAGATTATCTAAAAAAACAAGTTAATCTAGAACATGGGGAGATTTTACTAAAACCGCTGATAGAAAAAGTTGTGAAAAAATTTAAATTTAGGGGTCAAGATTTATGCTGGGAATTAGAAATGGAATCAATAGTTATTGATGGAGATAGCGATCAGTGGAATGTAGTATTAGAAAATATTTTGGACAATCAAGTTAGATATGGAAAAAGCAAAATAAGTATATCATTGAAAAGAGATATGGATACAGCTAGACTTTGTATATCAAATGATGGTCCAAACATAGATAGCAGCATCATAGATAAAATATTTCAACGATTTAGCAAGGGAGAAAAGGGTCATTATGGAATGGGTCTAGCAATAGTTAAACAGATTATTGAAATGCATAATGGTTCAATATGGGCTGAAAATCATTATTATGGTGTAAAATTCTGTATGGAAATCCCAATAAGGGACATAAACCTTTAGATTTAATGATAGCAACATTTTCTACATATATTTAGGAATCGGTTACGATGATATATTTTGTTGTGAGTCTAATCACTTGAATAGTCATGAATGAAATCGCTCATAATTCTATGATGGTAGATATAGAATTGTTTATAGGTACGGCTTGAATATTATTCAAAATATAGAATATCCAAAAGAATTTTTAGATATGATACTATTGAAGAAGAACAGCTGGTTGCTTTATCAACAGACTTCCGACCATTTTGGGTAGAGTATTTTGCAGAGTAATATGTCTATCAGAATTAAATGTGTTTATACTAATATAAAAAACCTAAATTCTAATATGTCTAAACAAAAAATTTCATTATCTATATTCCTATTAGGCTAATAATATGAGCTATTATCAATTACAACTATACACAATCAACACACAGCGATTATGTATAGTTGTAGTTAGAAGCTAAATGTTATATGTACCGCATCTGTAACGGTTATCTTTTTAATAAAAGAAGATAAAATAACTCTTTTCTCTTCATAATTCGCTTCATTCCAAATATCATCAAAGTTTTCCAACCAGAAAGCATATTGTTCAAAAGGTAATATTCCATCAGATTTATCTTTCATACTTATATTAGTGCTTTCTAAACTTTTTTTCTGAATATATAATTTTTCAATTCTTTCAGAGACGATATCCATTGGAACTTTATCGTCCTGGTATAGATCCATTAGTCTACTTATCTGTTTATCTATCTTCTCTATTTTATCTTTTATGAAGTTAGGGTTTATTGGTTTAGGTGCTTTTACAGTTTTATAATCGTAAGCTTTTTTAAGTTCTTTTATGTCAAGACTCTTTTGCTTTAAAGCTGATATAACTATATTGTCTAGTTTACCCATTTCCCATGTCTTCCCTTGGCAATTATGATCCTTAACCATATGTGTTGGAGCGCCAACTACCGAATAACATAGATAATGATAATACTTACGGCCGCCTTTACCAGGTGTTGACCATGAAGCTCTCAATCTTCCTCCACAATATCCACAATACACTAACCCACCTAACAAATATTTAGTAGAAGTTCCTTTTCTGCTTTTTTTGTTTATTATATCTTGAACAGTATCAAATACTTCTTTTTCAATTATGGCTTCATGATTTCCATTATAATATTCTTCATCATGTTCTATAAGTCCAGTATAAGTTTTATTTGTTAAAACCCGCCTAACTTGAGTACAAGACCAGTCTTTTCCATTGTTTTTTTTATATCCTTTATCAATCATTTCTTTTGCAATAGTATTATAGCCTTTACCTTTTAAATATAAATCAAATATTCTTTTTACTTGTGATGCTTCATAATCATCAATTATTAGTTCGTTATTTTCAAACTTGTATCCTATTGGGGTATTACCACCACCTCGCCATAAGCCTTCTTTTGCTCTTTTTTCTTTACCTAACTTACTTCTTTCTACAATAGTGTCTCTTTCAAGTTGGGCGAATACTGCAAGTATTCCAAGCATTGCACGACCGAATGGAGTTGTCGTATCAAATGACTCCATCAAAGATACAAAGTCTACATTGTTGCTTAAAAACTTTTCTTCTACTAAATACAATACATCTTTCTGCGAACGTGAAAGTCTATCAAGTTTATAAACAAGTACAATGTCAATATCATTAAGCTTTTCAAGCATTGATTTTAAAGCTGGTCTGTCAGTATTTGTACCAGTGTATCCATCATCTATGTATATATCCTTAATATTCCACCCTTTAGCTTGACAATATTTAACTAGCCTATCTTTTTGCGCACCGATACTAAAGCCTTCTCTAGCTTGTTCAATTGTACTTACTCTTATATATATGGCAACTTTTTTCATTTACATCATCCTATTTTGAATTTAGTTATTATAGTTTTATAATAATAGTGAAGAGAAGAAAAGCACTTCCAGCAAGCGCAAGTGACTTCAAAACAATTTTTCCGATAGACAAGGTATCTGTAAAACAGAATAATGCCTATTATAAGTAGTATGGTTTTGACCCATTAGCTACTCATTATCCATACTTACTTATTAAATTAATTGAAGACAAAATTTTATTTTTACATGAATTTCGAATCAATATACCTTTTAAGTAAAGAATATGAAATTACAGGGAGATATAGAATGGGTAAAAATGAAGTAAAATTTTATGAATGTTTTCAAAATATTATTGGGAAAGAATATTTAAAATCAAAATCAGTAGATAAAAAAGTATCAAAAGATGATATATTTTTGTCTTCAAATTATTTAGAATATGACTTTAATGATAATACAATAAATATTATAGAAAAAATTTTGAAATGCTTTAAAAGTGATTTTAATATTCCATCTAGATATTTAGCAAGCTATATTGATGGAATTACAGTAAATCATCCACAATTAGGAACTAGGATTATTGAATTTGATGAAGAACAACATTTTAGCCCTTATAGAGAAAATGAACTAGTAATATTGAAGCAAAAGCATATAGATTTATGGTTTATTGATAGCTATTTGGAATTATGTAGGGATATTAGGCATTTCAACATTATGCTTAAAAAACATAGGATTAAATACAATTCAAATGATATTGTAAGCTTAAGCAAACTTAGTGATATGCTTAGAGATTTAGCCCATTTATCTCCTAAGAATTCTCATTTAAAGCAAATTATAAGATTTTCTAAATATGAAATTTAAAGGAAATTTCAAAATAAATTTCAAAAACTAAGTGATGAAGAGATAAAAGACTTTATTGAAAAAAGATTAGAGATAATAATGTAATATGTAGTATTTAAGTCTTAATAAACCTTATTTAACTATACATATCTATTAGGCAAATAACCAGAAGCTGTTTATTTGGAATGTATATAATTAGAAGCTGAGTGATTATAGAAAAATACTGAAATATTGAGCAAAGTTTAGGGTGATAGATAGTGAACAGTACCAAAAATAACGGCTGTTTTTTGATAAATATAAGTCAAAATCGAGTGTTTTACTATCCTATAGATATACTACACTTATTATATAACTTGAAAAGATACGGAATGAAGAAGTTGTAGCCTATTATATATAAAAGGCTAGAGCATAGGATAAAGATAATGAAGCTTGAATATTATTTTGAAAGCCTGTAGAATACTAAAATGAATCCAATAATGTTCTATAGGTTCTCTTTATTCTAATTCTAAAATGAACCTTTTATTATCTCATGACAATATATAGGTGAAGAGATATTTAAAAAGGAGGTTTTAGCTATGCTGAAAGGAGAGGGGCTATTTGGATATTGCAGATTTAAGTGAGCTTGTAAAGCTGCATGGCGAATCTATTTATGGATTTTGCTATAAGCTTGCAAAAAACAAGACCGATACAGATGACCTATATCAAGAGACATTTCTTAAGGCAATGGAGTTATGTCATAAGATTGACAAAGATAATAATCCTAAAGGATTTCTAATTTCTATTGCAATAGGGATATGGAAAAACAAGCATCGGAAATATATCTGGCGTCAAAAAATAGCTCCAATACAGGAGCTTAACGAAGATGTCAACGGTGGATACATATGTAAGGATGAGTTAACTTTAGAGGATATTGTTATATCCAATGATCTCCGTGATAGGATACAGACTGTAGTTGACACGTTGAATAACAAATTAAGAATACCTTTGTATATGTACTATACTGCAGAAATGTCCATTGAAGAGATAGCATCGGCATTAAAGATTCCACAGGGAACTGTGAAAAGCAGGCTTCATAAAGCTAGAAAAGTATTAAAGAATATTTTAGAGTTGGAGGTTAGTGGACATGAAAAATTCTGAGCAAATGGATCAGTTGTTGAAACAAGCTCTTTCAGTGACAGTTGAGCCTAGTGAAGAGTTAAATCAAAAAATTATAAACCAACTTAAGGAGAATGATATTATGAAACCAGTCTATAAAAAAAGGATATCAGTTGCATTGATTGCAGCTACAATTACTCTTGCAATGTCAATAACGGCATTTGCAGCATGGCATTTTCTTAACCCAAAACAAGTTGCTGAGCATATTGGAGATCATACGCTTGCGCAAGCATTTGATCATAAAAATGCAATCGAAATAAATGAATCAGTTGTTTCAGGGGGATATAAATTTACTTTGCTTGGAGTAGTATCAGGTGAGAATCTAAGTGATTTTAAATACTCTACAGAAGATATACATCCAGACAGAACATATGCTGTAGTCTCAATAGCAAAGCAAGATGGAAGTAAAATGCCAGATACCAAGGATGAAGAGTATGGTAAAGAGCCGTTTTTTATATCTCCTCTGATAAAGGGCCAAAAACCATGGCAAGTAAATATAGCGTCTATGAATGGTGGATATAGCGAATCTGTAATTGATGGGGTTATGTACAGATTGGTTGAATGCGATGGGGTTGAGAAGTTTGCTGACAGGGGGCTTTATCTTTGCATAAGTACCAGTACATTCTATGATATAAATGCTTTTAATTATGATGAAGAAACTGGCGAAACCACTCCTAATACTGATTACGATGGAGCTAACGCTCTTTTTAACTTACCTCTTGATATAACAAAAGCTGATCATGATAAAGCTGAAGAATATCTGAAAAAATTATTAGAAGAACCAGAAGAGGATTCTACAGCTTTTAATGAAGGACTTATTGATATTGATTGGGAAAAAGAAATAGAAAATGGTGCTGTGATTCCGGAATCAGTAAAAGAAGTTACTTACAAGCAAGATGGCTTAGCACATTATGAATATGAATATGGAGATGGAAAGGGAGAAGTTGGTTTTCCTGTAGATCATTTTTTAAAAGAAGGAGAGATAGATGTATATAAAACATACAAAATAAAAGATGAAATAGCTATTCAATTTTTAAGGGATACTGATGGGGTGATTACTGGTAGGACGGTAAAATTGGAGAAAAAGCATGTTAGCCCTATAATTTTAAGTTTTGTTGATTGGAAAAAAGCAGTAGAAGATGGTATTGAAATACCTGAATCCATAAAAGAAGTTACCTGCGGTGCAAATGGCTTAGCACATTATGAATATGAAGGCTACAGTTTTGATATTCCTATAGACGACTATTTAGAAGAAGGGGAGATAGGAGTATATAAAACAGTAAGTATGCAGGATCAAATGGCTATTCAAATTTCAAGAGATGCAGACGGGGTGATTACTGTAAGAGCATTAAAATTGGAACCAAACTGGCTTGAGGACTTACAAAGAGAAAGGACTAAATAACTATTAAAGAATAATGAATAGATATAGACAGAAAGTGAGTGCTATTTCCTCTTCCAAATTATCCACAGTTAGTGGCTCCTTTAGCCATTGCTTTAAGGCTATGTAATTCTATCAAGGAGATTGCACTAGATTACGATGAACAGATAAATGTTTTTTTATATAATGAAAAGCTAACTGAGAAAAAATTTTCAGTTAGCTTTTTAATTTTATACTTGACTGCGCTATATAATCCTAGCAAAGTATGATTAAGCTCATATTTACTAATGAGGAAAATTAATTACAAAGGGCAATGTAAAAATAAATTGGAGTACGAGATTAAAAGGAATAATAATATGATATTTTATGGAGCTATATTCTTTAAAAAGGATGTTGAAACAAAGGTATATAGATTAGCTAAGCGATTCATTTTAAGATGTCAAATAACTTTTATATACCGATTTTTGTTATGGTATTTGATATGGGAGATGCTACTAAAGTTAGGGATAGAAATGTAAAAGCCAGTAAAGAGGTGTCAGCCTTTGTTTCTGCTATATTAGCAGATAATGGGTGACAGTTATTTTGGACGTTTTATAGGTAAGTCTCAAAGAAGCCATATGAACGAAATGGCTAGAAAAGTAAACGAAGCCATATATGTGGATAATAGCATGTGTGTAAATTGTAAACTATACAGCTATTAATACTACGGAAAAAAGTTTTAGCAAAAAAAGTGTCCAAGATACAAAGCACCAATTGATAATTTAAAATTATCAGATATTACTAAGTAAACGTTACAATGATTTATCAGTAATAAGAATAGTCTTTTTAAAAGAATAATTATTTGAGAATAAGTTATATCTTTGCATGTTGTTTATACAAATAGTGTATGGAGATGTAGGAAAAGTGGAATTATGATAAAATAAAATTGTAATATAAAATAAATATAGGGAGAAATTCATGGCTGGATTAAGAGAAATGAAAAAGAAAAATACTAAAAAAACTATATTAAAATATGCAGAGAAAGCTTTTAAAGAAAATGGTTATAAACAAGTGAAAACTTCAGAAATTGCAAAGGCGGTAGGTATTGGAGAAGGTACACTTTTTAATTATTTTAGCTCAAAGGGACAATTATTTATAGAAGCTGTCTTTAGAGACTTTCAAATGGGAAAGTATAATATACATTTGAGAGAAGATATAGACGAAGATTATTTAGTGAATGAGATAATAAATCTTATTGATTTTTATATAAGAAAAATGGCAAGTGTGGATAAAAAATTACTAAGAGAGTACTTTTCAATTGTTTTTGAAACCAATAACAGAGAGTCAGTAGCTACAAGAAAAAGCATTTTTGACATGGATGAAATGATCATGATAGAGTTAAAGGAATTATTTTATGAGCTGAAAAAAACAAGTGTAAAAGTAAAAGAATTTGATTTAGATACGGCTATTACGTGTATATATAGTTGTGTCATAACTCAATTTACTATCTTTGCTTATAGTGATAATCTTAAGTATATAGATGTAATTGAAGATTTAAGAAATCAGATCAAATTCATTGTTAGAGGAAATATAATCTTGTAATAGATTATGGATAATTAGGTGTCAATACGTCAGAGTTAATGTGTAGGCTATAGTAAGAATATTATTAAGTGGGAATACTTAATATTTTTAATAGAAACGCCGTTATTTATGATATGGTATACCGTACCATAAATAATGACATTTTTCGATAGAATCAATCATTTTCAAAGTATTAGTTAATTATGATGTAAAAGTTTAACATAAGATTAATATATTGAAGAATGCAAAAAGTGTCTTAAAATACTGCTAAAATCCATAGATTTAGTGAAGCAGTGAATTTTAGCAAAATAACGATCTGTAAAAACGATAGTATGCAGATAGATATTCTAATTTGATATGAAGGAATACCTAAGTTGAAATATTAATAAAATTTTAATATAATTTTCATCAAAAGGAGTGTGTAGAATGAATAATATAACCAAAGATTATAAAAGAAGCGGAACTCTGTGCAAAGTCTGTAGATATTATATAGGCGATAGTTGCACAGGGGTAATACAGTAGTAATATCGCCTTTAAACAAGTAAAATCATATAAACAGACTTTGCTTCCTTAATAATAAAATAAAATTTTAAGGAGCGGAGTTTTTATGAACTATGGAAATGCTGAAAAAATCTTACCAGATAATTTAGTTAAAGAAATTCAAAAATATATTCAGGGTGGATATGTATATATTCCTTCTCAACCAGAAAAACGGAAAAGATGGGGAGAAAATTCGGGAAGTAGACAATATATAAAAGATAGAAACAAAGCTATATATAATAAGCATAGAAATGGACATACAATAAAAGAACTTGCTGAAGAGTTTTTTCTTTCAGTTGAAAGTATTAAAAAAATCGTATATACAAAAAACACTTAGTTTTAAGTTACCACTCTTGTGTGAGTGGTAACTTTTGTTATGTAAAGGATGATGCAGAAATGTTCTTTATCTTTAGGTACAGCGAACTGAGTGATAGAATTATATCAGCAAAGTTATTAAATTTTATAAAAATATGAATATTGTGGAGGTATAAAATGAGTAATAAAAATGAAAAAGTTAGGTTTTTAGAGGGCGAAAGAGTTTATTTAATACCCATAGAGGAGCAATATATTGACGAATATTATGATAAACTAAGTAATGGAAGTTTTGATAACTTCAAAAACACAGGTACTAAAATTATTATTACTAAAGTTGGAATAAGAAATTATATTAGTAAAATATGTAGTGATAATTCAAGAGCAGACTTTTTTATAGTAAACAAAGAAAGTGATGAGATTGTAGGAGAAGTAGTTATTAATGATATAGATTGGAAAAACAGAAGTGCAAATATAAGAATTGCAATATTCCAAGAAGAAAATTATAACAAGAAATATGGGACAGACGCAATGCTAGCAGTGCTTAATTTTGGGTTTGGAATATATAATTTGCATAGGATTGAATTACAAGTTTATTCATTTAACAAAAGAGCAATTCATGTGTATGAAAAACTTGGATTTAAGAGAGAAGGAGTTTTAAGAGATTATTTATACTTTAATAATCAATATCATGATGCTATAGTGATGAGTATTTTAGAAACTGAATTTAAAAATAGATAAGAAAACAAGGGGTGCTTCATTTTAAATTTTAGTTAGCAATGATGCACTGACTCATATTATAAAGTAGCATTGTTATGTCTGATTAGCTTCCAGAAATAATTGGGATGAGAAATTATTATTGCAGACCATATGCAAGTGGTAAACTTAAAAGACAAAGACCACATAGGATAGAGAAAATGAAGGAATTTAGACTACTAGTTTATAAAGAAGGTCTTAAAACTCTTAGTATGTCACGAATGCTGAAGGGTGAAGAAAATCTGAAAGACGTATACTGGAAAACGGCATGTATGGTTTGATGGAGGGAGGTGGGTAAACACTTCTCTACTCTGTAGAAAAAGGATCTTATTTCAAACAGGCACTATATGTTTTTAAAGTGTATTATCAATAGAAGACCATAGGTTGTTATAAATTATAGCCTATGGTCTTTAAATAATTATTTAAAAGTATCAAAATTATTCAGTTGTTAAATTACAAACATAGATGGTTGAGCTGCCTATATTTTTTAGTAATACATCTTCAACAAGGTATGAGCTAACTTGGATATTTAGTTCAAATGGTATTAGTTCCTAGTGTACTATTGTGGTTCCTTCGTAGAGAACTTAGTGGAAATAAAGCAGCAGGTGTAGATGAAGTTACAAAAGCTGAATATACCGAAAGATTAGAAGATAATATAGATAGTTTAGTTGGAAGGATTAAGAAACACAACTACAAACCGAAGCTGTTAAGATAGTATTCAGGACATTATCAGTATTATGAAACTTTAGAAATTCTTAAGATTTTTTATGGCTATTTCTTTAGGTATAGGGTTTATACTGAAATTAAAGATTAAGTTAACGGAGGAAATATTATTATGAAAAGTACATCTTTTATTTTGCAGTATATATTAAACCCAAGGACTGTTGGAGCAGTATTGCCAAGTTCAACAAGATTAGCAAATAAAATGGTTGAAAATATTAATTTTAATGATACTAAATTCATAGTAGAATATGGACCAGGAACGGGTGTTTTTACTGATAAGTTAATAGAAAAAAGAAACAAAGACACTGTGATTCTCATTGTAGAGTGTAATAATAAATTTTATAACTTATTAAGAGATAAATACAAAGATGAGAAAAATTTATATATAATAAATGATTCAGCAGAAAATATAGATAAACATTTAAAGAGATATGGTATTCCTTATATAGATTATGTTATTTCAGGTTTGCCATTTGCTTCTTTACCTCAAAGTGTAGCGAGCACTATTTTAAACAAAACTAATAAAATTTTGAAGGATGAAGGTAAATTTATTACGTTTCAATATACATTGCTAAAAAAAGAATTTATAGGTGAGTATTTTAGAGCGATAGATGTGAAAAGAGAAGCAATTAATATGCCACCTGCTTATATACTAAGTTGTAATAAATAATTTGTGGCGTAATGTTAATGGTAAAATAAAAGTACTTGTCAGTAGCAGTATAAGATATTTCTTTAGAAAATCTTTAGAATTATCACAGCTATATCTTAAAAAAACAAATATAGAATAAATAAGGGAGTACGGATTATCTGTATTAGGAAATGCTTCACTTTTATATTTTGTATTACTGGCCGTTCTCTTATGATTGTTTAGTGCTGCCAATATGTTTCTCAATGTCACGGTACAGTCCTCTATACAAGGAGAAACACCTGACGAATATATACATCAGTTATTTTCAATAGTTGGATTGAATACAAGAGGTGGTATGCCATTCGATGTCTAGTATGTGGATTTGTTCTTGAGAGAGTTGAGGTACATTTGACTGTACTGACGGTTACTTTATTGCTATATAAAAACCGCAGTTACATAGGAACTATAGACTGTATCTATGTTCTTTGTGAGTGTCCCTTGTGGATGAAAGAATTCCAGCGCAAAAAGACTATGGCTTTTTTGATGATTCACCGTTAAAGTCAAGAGTTTTTTTGAAATAAGCTTTAAGGTAAAAAGTAGTATAGCGTTAACCTTTTTTGCCGCCGCATACTTGACTATATCCATTTGTTAAAGGTAAAAATTACGGCGGGCTTCAAAACCGCCGTAGTTTTGTTATCTGATCAGTATCATTCCCATCTGAAAAATTGAATGGAAACAGCTATACATATTACTGCAAGTACAATCATCACAATAATAGGAAGTAAAACACTGTCAACCGGTAAGCCAAGTGAAGCAGCTTTCAAGAGTTTTATGCCCTGTGTCAAAGGCAATACATCGGCTACTTTTTGAAGAGCCACAGGCATAACTTCATAAGGTAAGGTTGCGCCTGAAAAAATCAACATGGGAAAATATAATACACATGCTATAGCGCTTGCTATTTTCATATTAGGTGCTACACCGCCGACCATCATGCCTATGCTAAACATGGACAGCATAATGAGAAGATAACTTCCTAAGAAATTCAGCCCTGAACCAACCATATGATAATTAAAAAAAAGTGTTGATATAGCATAAATAAGTATAAGCGAAACGACGGCATAAATCGCATAAATTACCACATGTACCGCTAAAATCATAGCAGGGCTTATAGGAGTTACCTTAAATCTTTTCAATATTTTTCTGTGGCGGTAATCGGACACAAGCAGGGGTAGTCCCATAACACCTCCGGCACATATGGCTATGGTAGACACCGCTCCGAAAGACTGCGCTAAAAAGGTGTATTCAGCACCGTCGAAAGCGGGCTTGTTCCCGTAAATAATGCCAAGTATGATTGTGACCACAACCGGCATACAAATTGCAAAAATAAACATATCCATACCGCGCAAAGATAGCTTTAGCTCTGTTTTTAACATGGTGCTAAATGCTTTCATTATTTATTACCTCCTCGTCTGTATACCAAAGATAAGCGTCCTCCAATTTCTCAAAAGGACTACTATCTATGGCTTCTTTTACCGTTCCATGGAAAATTATATTTCCTTTTTTGAGAATCATAATTCTATCGCATAAGGCTTCTACTTCATCCATATAGTGAGAAGTTAAAAAGATTGTAAGACCTTTTACTTTCAACTCGGAAAGGCATTTCCACACGTCACGCCTTGCTCTTGCATCAAGTCCCGTTGTCAACTCGTCTAAAAATACAACTTCCGGATTAGGAATTAGGGCAAGGACGATAAACAATCGTTGCTTTTGTCCACCGGACAGTTCGCTTACCTGACTTTTTAGTTTGTCTGAAAGGTTAAGCTGCTTTAATAAATCCTCATAATCTAATACAGATTTATAAAGTGATTGCGTAATTTCGCAAAGCTCGCGTACTGTTATTTTGTCTTGATAATTGGCCTCTTGAAATTGAACGCCAACCTTTTCAAATAAAGTCTTGCGGGCTGTCTGTGGGTTCATTCCCAAAATAGACACTGTTCCGCTATCTTGCTTCTTTGTTCCTAAAATACACTCAATGGTGGTGCTTTTTCCTGCGCCATTAGCGCCGAGCAGACCAAATACTTCACCGCGGCAAACCGAGATATTTACATTTTGGATTGCCTTGATTTCAGCGTATGATTTGCTTAAATTTTTGACATGGATAACTGTTTCCACTCTAAACCCTCCTTTTTTCTTTATAAAAAGAATAACACCAGACGAAAGTCTGGTGTTAAAATGTAGGGTTTGTTTTGAATTGTTTTTTCATTTTTTCAAGTTGAACAAGTATACTCTGTGCATTTTTTTCAGCGTATCGTAATGATGTCAGCAGTTTGTCACATACCGAAATAATATCGTCATTTTCTTCCGGGGTATCAATAACATCTTTTATATCTGCCTGTGGATTGTGAGATAGTTCACTTAACATCCGTAAAATAGCTGAAAGTGAATAGTTGGCACACCGGAGAGAGCGAATGATTTTTAACCGTTTAATATCTTCATTTGTATATACTCGATAACCATTTTTCTTTCGCTTGACAGTCAACAAACCATTCAATTCCCAATTTCGTAGAGTATCCATTGAAATTTGCAAATAATCAGCCGTTTCTTTTCTCGTAAGATATAGTTTATTTATTTCTTGGTGGTCGCCAGACAATAGCTGCTCTACAATTTTTATGGCTTCTTCAGCGTTCCTTTGTTCTATCTTGATTTGCTGTAAGTAGTTTTTTGTAGTATTTTTTGCATCTTCAAGATTACCGGTAGCCGAAGTTTTAATTATATCAATAGCCTTTTTCCGTAAACCATTCTGTAAAACTTCAACTTCTAGTGCGGTTCGTGCAAGTCGGAATTGCTCTAAATGAAAATCTGTAAATACTCGATAGCCGTTTTGTCGCCGCTCTGGTTTTGGGATAAGTTCAAGCTCCTCATAAAGCCGTACAGTATTAGGATGTATGCCGATTATTCGTGCCACTTCTGATGTTTGATAGGTGTTAGTCATATTGTAATTACCTCCATTCAAAATTAGCTTAACAGACAATAAAAGCCTGGTGTTACAGTGGAGGGTTTCATTATAGTGTATAGATGCAATTAGAAACTAAATGTTATATCTACTTTACTTACTTCTCTCTACGATAGTGTCTCTTTCAAGTTGGGCGAATACTGCAAGTATCCCAAGCATTGCACGGCAGAATGGAGTTGTCGTATCAAATGGTTCCAACAAAGATACAAAGTTTACATTGTTGCTCAGAAACTTTTCTTCTACTAAATACAATACATATTCCTGCGAACGTGAAAGTCTATCCAGCTTATAAACAAGTACAATGTCAATATCATTAAGTTTTTCAAGCATTAATTTTAAAGATGGTCTGTCAGTATTTGTACCAGTATATCCATCATCATGTATATATCTTTAATATTCCATCCTTTTGCGCACCGATACTAAAGCCTTCTCTGTCATGTTCAATTGTACTAACTTTTATATATGGCAACTTTTTTCATACAAATCATTCTAATATAAATTTAGTTATTATAATTTTATAATAATAGTAAAGAAAAGAAAAGCACTATGACAAGTGATTAGTATTATCAGGATCATAATGGAATATAGCTTAACATGGACATATCTTACTATTCTTTATTTATATTTTGAAAATTTTCAGAAACCAATTCCTGAAGCATTTTATACAAAGGTTAAATAAATTTGTAGTTAATTATTATCCCTATGACTTAAGAATAAAAGGATATTGGAGTAATTTACTCCAATATCCTTTTATTCTTTAATTGTTTGCATTTATTTTCTTTCACTTTGCTCATTGTTAGCATGTTTTTGTTTCTTCAGCTCTTGATTCTTTATTTCTTCATTGGCTTTTTTTACTAAAAATATAGAACCTATACAAAATCCAATAAAAACAAGTAAAACTGCAATTACATCTAATTGTAGTTTCATTTATAAAACCTCCTTATATTAAGCTACTAGTTTAAAATAAACTGAATATTTAATATTAAAGGAAGCCTTGTACCTACTAGAATTTTGTCTTGGTATAAGTAATCTTTGCAAAAATAAAAATAGATTATAAATATGCAAATATATATAAGCTGCATATTTATAATTTAGAACCAAAAGATAGGTACAAACTATTATGAAACCTGATATATTTGTAGTTCTATACAATATATCAGGTTTATTTTTATTGTGAGATGCCTGTTCAATAACAAAAGCTTCTGAGTGGTATTGTGGAGCTAAAATATGTGGAAAATTTAGACTATCAATGTTGCTTGTAATATTGTTGAAATTGAATATAACCACATAGTTTAATAATACTACGACAGAAATAATATAAATAATAAATAATTTCGATTGATTTCTATTGATTAAACAAGTCATATGACTGTATGCTCCTATCATAAATATAAGATTAGCCTATACTGATATAATAGCATACAACCTAAATCAAGTTAAGTCAAATTAGTCCTCAACTCACAATTTGTTTTAATATATTATTTAAGTCATAAATGAAATTGACATTTACACATAAGTGAATCCTCCATTGTTTGATAATAGGGTATACCCATGATATACTATTTTATGAAGAGTGAGGAAAAAACTAAATATTATTTAATAGGTGTTATAGCAGATATTTAAGGAGAGGATGTGAATATATTTGAATATATTAACTGATAAACTGAAAGAAGTATTATTTTCAGTTCTTCCTATCACAATTATTGTTCTTATATTAAACTTTACAATTACACCGCTCAACCCTCATCTCATCATTAGATTTATTATTGGGGCAATTTTTATTATTTTGGGACTATCCGTTTTTTTAATTGGAGTAGATATTGGAATTACACCTCTTGGTAATCTTGTAGGAGCAACTCTTGCAAAAACTAATAAAATGTGGATAGTAATTATTGCTGGATTAGTTCTTGGATTCTTTATTTCAATAGCTGAACCTGGGCTGCTAGTTCTTGCTAATCAAATAGAACTGGTTACATCAGGTCAAATTACGAGCTTAAGTATCCTTGTAGTGGTATCTATTGGTTTGGCGATAATGATTGCTTTTGGCTTAATCAGAATAGTTTCTAATGTACCACTATACAAAATATTAACAATACTATATCTCTTTACTTTTATTCTAGCTTTATTTACTTCATCAGAGTTTTTAGCAATATCTTTTGATGCGTCAGGTGCAACTACAGGTATATTGGCAGTTCCATTTATTTTGGCGCTTGCAATTGGAGTATCGGCATTGAAAAAAGATAGTAAGGCTGCTGAAAAAGATAGCTTTGGTTTGGTTTCTATAGCATCTGTAGGGGCAATAGTATCAGTTATTGTTTTGAGTATTTTTTCAAAGACTACTGAATTTTCTCCCGGACTTGAATTTAATATATCGGAATCAACTTCTATACTAGGTCCCTTTGTTCAGGCTTTTCCCGCTGTATTCAGAGAAAGTGCTCTTTCTTTATTACCCTTACTAATTATTCTATTAATACTACAAAAGATAGCTTTCAAATTAAGTAAAAGAGCGTTCTCTAAGATATTAAAGGGCTTTATTTATACTTTTGTAGGACTTTTAGTATTTTTAGTTGGTGTAAATGCTGGATTTATGGACGTAGGAGGTATTGTAGGATATAGTCTTGCATCTTTAGATAGTAACTTTTACCTTATTGTTATGGGTTTCGTTCTTGGTATAGTGACAATTTTAGCAGAGCCTGCTGTTTATGTATTAACACATCAAATAGAAGAGGTTACAAGTGGTTATGTTAAGAGAAAAGCTGTATTAATTGCCCTTTCTATTGGAGTTGGTCTTGCAGTAGCTCTTTCAATGGTAAGAATAATAGTACCTGGAATTCAGCTATGGCATTATATTTTACCAGGATACCTAATCTCTATTACTATGACTTACTTTGTACCTAAATTATTTGTAGGAATTGCCTTTGATGCTGGTGGGGTTGCTACAGGGCCTATGACTGCAACTTTTATTCTAGCTTTTACTCAAGGAGCTGCTGAGGCAATTGAAGGAGCAAATGTTTTGATAGATGGATTTGGAATGATTGCTATGGTAGCTTTAACTCCAATAATAACTTTACAAATATTAGGCTTTATTTTTAGTGTTAAGTCTAAAAAAGGAGGGTTATCTAAGGATGAAGTATAGTCCTGATACTACGGAATGTGAACTAATTTGTATAATTGTAAAATTTGGACTAGCAAGTAAAATTATGAAGCATGCAAGAGAATATGGGGTAACAGGTGGTACGATACTTTTAGGAAAAGGCACTATAAAAAGTCCTATTTTGGAAATTTTAGGGTTAAATGAAGTTAGAAGAGAAATAATTATTATGGCGGCAGGAAAAGCTGTTGCATATTCAGCTCTAGAGGAACTCAATAAGAAATTTCGATTTGAGAAACCTCATAATGGTATAGCATTTAGCACTTCTCTCCTAAACATATTAGGTGCACATAACTTAACATGCAAAGATATAAAAGAAAAAAGAGGTGTGAAAAATCTAATGTATAATCTTATATTTACTGTTGTGGACAGAGGCAAGGCTGAATTTGTTGTAGAGGCTGCTAACAGAGCAGGCTCAAGAGGAGCAACGATTATCAATGCAAGAGGATCTGGAATTCATGAAACAAGTAAATTATTTTCTATGGAAATAGAGCCAGAGAAGGAAGTTGTTTTAATCTTATCTCAAAGCGATTTAACAGAACAAATAGCTTCTTCTATTAGGGAGCAGCTTAGCATTGATGAGCCAGGTAATGGTATCATCTTTATTCAAGAGATAAATAAAACATATGGTCTATATTAAAAATAAATGTAAGTTGATTTGAAGTATTTTTTCCATAATTGATGCTGTTAGAGTTTTAAATTTAGAGGATGGTATATTAATATAGAATATCTAGTAGAACATAATGTTAGAATTTTCATTTTAATCACTGGCGTCCAAAATTGAATATAATGTTAGTTTTACATATAAACGAACAAAAACGCATTGTTGAAAAAGTAGATTACTTGATGTTTTTATATGATGAGCTAGAAGAACAGACACAGATTGATGTAAAATAATTATAAAATAGAAGATATCACCAATAAAAATAGTAAAAACGAGACCCATGGCTATTCATACCATAGGTCTTTGTTTGGTTAATAAAAATAAGAAGACATTTTTCTTAGATTTATTTTCAATATTTTCAATTACCAATCTTAATAATATGTTCTTTACCTTCGTTTTACATTCTTCATAATGAGATTCTTTACTGTGCATTAAAACATATACTTTAATGTATTATTTCTTTTTTACAGTTCTTGAAGCAAGGTATCTTTTTGTATAAGCAAATATGAAAAGTGAGTTAACAATGTCGATATATATACAAAAAATGACGAATGATTTTCAGAGCTGTAATATGATGTCATATTGGATATAAAATAAATAGTTGCTTTATTTTAAATTATTTTCAAGTAAAGAGTTATTTATTAAACTATTAGCTAATCATGACAAGCGAATGATATTTACAACAACATCTAATATCTATAATAAGAATTTAAATTTCAGGATTAAGGTAGTTAAATACTGAACAAATTTATTTAAGTTTAGAATATGATACGGTGAACCGTACCATAAGTAGAAAAGGGCATATTTTTCACTATAACGTTAGTATAACGTAAATACAGGAGTTAAAAATAAATTGTATAGTAATTTTTTATAAATAATTATACGAGAAGTATCATATCAGATTTGATTATTAGCAAAAACAGTATTATGTGTTTATATGATGAAACTCTCACAAATTTTGATGAAAGCTTATTATTTTAACATTTGGAGGTGTATTATGTTAAATTTATTACAAACCACAAGGTATTCAGTGAGACATCCTATGTTAAAAAGTCTTATAAAATATTACTGGGTAATTGAAACAAAATCACCAGTTGAGGTTAATCATAAGCTTTCGCCAGTAAGTAATATTGATTTGATTTTAAATTTATCTCCTCCAATTATATATTTGAAAGATGAAAAAACTAAAATAGTACCAAAAGGGTTTCATTTTAATGGAATTAGTGATAAATACTATTTGATAAATCAAAGTGGTATATTAAGGGTATTTGGGATTTCATTTTTCCCAACTGGACTTTTTCCAATTTTAAAAATACCAATATCAGAGTTTAAAAATAAGACAATTGAGGTAGATTTGATTATAAAGGGGTTTACAGAAAGGATAGTAGATAAAACCAATACTGATGATTCGATTCCAACGATAATTAAGATTATAGAAAATGAGATTGTAAAGATAGTTGATGCTTCTCTTATACCAAGAAAAGAAATATATGAGGTGTTTGAAGTATTCGATAAAAATATAAATAATATGGGTATTAATGTTCTTTGCAAGCAATATGGAATAAATCAGCGACAGATTGAGAGAATATTTAATAAATACATAGGAATCAGTCCAAAGTTATTTTATCGAATCAATCGATTTCAACAGACTATAAATTGCTTAAACGACAATGACAGCTTTACTTCACTTGCATATAATAATAACTATTATGATCAAACTCATTTCATAAAAGATTTTAAATCATTTACAGGTAGTACTCCAACGGAATTTTTAAATCAAAATAATTTTATAAAACAAATAATTAAATATAATTGATTGTCGAGTTTTTACTATTCACTAAGGCGTAGATTAAGTAAAATTAAATAAAAAAATACTATGTTTAGTGAAGGTAATAATGTTATGAATAAGAATGTATGTACTGAAATTGTGGAGTTTCAAGTTATTTCTGGGATTACTGATGAAGAATCTATTAAGATTGTTGAATACCTTGAAGAGAATTTTCATTCAAAACAAAATGGATTTATTGATACAGAACTTGTTAAAGTCAATGAAGGTAGTCAATGGATAATGATACAGCATTGGGAGTCTATAGAAGAATCTAAGGAAGCATCAAAAATGATGATGAAAATGCCTATTACTGAAAACTTTAGGAAATCATTAAATCCTAAGACAGTGAAAATAAAATACTTGAATCAAGTGAAAAAATGGAAAAAATAAGAGTAATAACTGATTTAAAATAGTCATGTATTTAGTAACGAAAGGAGAACCGTACCATAAATAACGTAGACTTTCCTTGAAGCTGTTTATGTGAGTAGTTTTGAAAGAAAGATGTAAGGTTTCAAGAATATTTTTCGAGATTAGATATTTAGTTTAAGTTAACTTTAGAGATATAATAAGGAATAGTAATGTTTTAAAACCTGTTTTTGATAGGGCTAATATATACCATGCAATATTGTGCATAGATTGCAAGGGAGTATAGGCATATCTACGGTAAAATAGTAAGTGAAAGGACATTGTGGTGTAAAATTAAGGCTAGTAATGGGGGAAAGTGTATGGAGTTGTTAAAGAGAATGAATGATGCATTATGCTATTTAGAGGATAACCTTGATGATCATATTGATTATGACAAGCTTGCCCAAATAGCTTGCACTTCTGTTTACAATTTTCAACGCATGTTTTCATTTATAACTGAAGTTTCTCTATCTGAATACATTAGGAGAAGACGATTGACACTTGCTGCATTTGAACTTCAAAATAGTAGTATAAAGGTTATGGACCTTGCTCTTAAGTATGGTTACGAATCTCCAGAAGCTTTTACTCGTGCATTTCTTAATATTCACGGAGTAACACCTACATCGGCGCGCAATATGGGTGTGCAGCTTAAGGCTTATCCACGTTTATCCTTTCATATTTCTATTAAAGGAGATGTAGAGATGAATTACAAGATTGAACAGAAAGAGGCATTTACAGTTTTTGGGGTAGAAGGAATCTTTACTACAGAAAATGGCGAAAATCTTAAGACTATACCTAAGTTTTGGTTCGATGAAATTAACAAAGGAACATTAGACAAGATTATCAAGGCAACTGGAGAGGATTGGAATAATAGACACGGCCTCGCGCCTGTTAACTCCATTTGTGATTATCGAAGTACAGGAGGCAGTACATTTCCGTATATGCTCTGTGCATTTAAAACACCTAAAAGTGTTACAGAAGGTTATAAAGAGGTTAATGTACCTGCTGCAACTTGGGCCATATTTACTACAGAAGAACACATAGAGGAGGAAACTAGCAGTGCTATTCAAAAACTAATAAAAAGAGTTTATACGGAATGGTTACCTACTGCAAGTTATGAAAAAATAGATGGCTACGAATTCGAGATGTATTACAATAAAGAAAACGGAAAATGTTATTGTGAAACCTGGATAAGAGTTGCTAAAAAGTAGAAGGGGATTATAAGCATAATAATTTGAAAATATAACAATATGATGGGAGGTAGCATTAGTAAAAAAAGCCTACGTTATATTTGTTACGGCGAACCGTATCATAGGTAATATGATTTTGTTGTATTAACTTACCATTATCCATATAATAAAAGTTCATGTAATGTCGTTAGATAATACTTGATTTTTCCAAATTCCATCAAATACAAAAGGGATTAGCTTTCTTCTAGCATTTTGGATAAGGATATGGCTATAGATGGCAAGCTTCATAGATGAAGAATTTGCTTTAGTAGTTACTATATGAGTGCTACCTGCTGAGTATCTTAGTGTAGAAATAGATAAGTTGATTATATTTCTAATTGGAGCATATTCACCAAAGAATGTTATAGCTTTTTTAATGACAATGAAAGACCCTATTTAAGGATAATATTGCTACTTAAGTTTTTTAATGGAGCTTTAATATTAAAGCTCCATTATGTCGTATTTCATGAAGATTGTTACATTATTTTGTTGGATATTCACTCTCTATAGGCTGTCGGCAATGTTTTTTAAGATGCGGCAGTACCGCTCCAAATTTTTTTAAGTTTTGTTTTGCTTTAACTAAAGTTAGTCCATGATTTTGGTCACTTTCTTCATTTTCGCTTGAAATGAAAGTATCTATCTCCCAAAAACATATAGGACATATATAAGCAAGTGCATCGCCATTATTAGGTATCGTGAGGTACCCACAGCAGGGACATGATGTTTTTTTTGTTGCATCAAGTTCTATTTTACTTTCGATATTTGCTGTTTTGCCACAGTTTATTTCCGGCGAAAACATTTTATTTATATCCTTCATATTATTCACCCTTAAACAATATCAATAATTTTATCATACATTTAATCAATTTCTGTCATCGCTCTAACCAATATAGTTGATATCCTTTTGTTGTGGTCATGCTTCTTATGTTATTCAGTAATTCCTGATTCCTCAAGTTTATGCGTTATTTTTTCTATATGCTTATGATTTACACTTACAAATAAAATTCCAACTATTAAAAATACAATAAAATAAGAAAATAATATAAGAATATCTTTTTTAAGTGAAGTATAAAGAACTCCAAATACAGCTTCTCTTAAAGCACCAATCCCATAAGTAAAAGGAAGCCATGCATAAAGCTTTTGAAAAAATGGTGGAGTCATTTGTATTGGGAAAGTTCCACCAGATCCAGCAACTTGTAGCACTAAAAGCACAACTCCCATTGCTTTTCCTACATTTCCGAAAAGAGAAATTAAAGTATATATTATTGTACAAAACACTAAACTTAAAAACATACTCAAAACTACTAATAAAACTGGTTCGACTGCAGTAACTTTTAATAAAAATAAATCACCTAATGATACAATCAAACCTTGAAGAACCGCTAAGATGGCAAATAAAGGATATTTGCCCAAATAATTTTGTAGCGGAGTAGGTTTGAAATCTACATTTTTGCTTTTAGTTGACAATAATGAAGATAAAACCAAAACTCCAACCCAAAGAGATAATACAGTATAAAAAGGTGTCATGCTACATCCATAATAATCTGTAGAATATAGTGAATGCGAGTTCAAGTCAACGGGATATGCTATAAAATCAGAAATTGCATTTTCGTTAAATTGATATTTATTTATAAATTTTTGGATATTAATTTTTTCATTAAAATTTTCAATTTTGGTGCTAATACGAATTAAATCCTCTTGTAGTTCTGGTAATTTTTGGCTTAATTTAATCATATCGTCAGCAGTAGCTTGGCCACTATGAGCTAATTTGTTTGAAAAATCCTTCATTAGTGATGTTTTCTCAGTAATACTTACAAGCAATATATTAACATCTGATGAAAAATTAGAGGCACTAGATAAATATCTTTTTACAGTAGCAGTTAAATCAGTATTCAATTTTATAATTAAAGTATCTAGATTACTAATAATATTTGAATTCAAATTATGCATATTATCTAATGATTTTTCAACGTCATTATTCTTAATGTCATTTGATAAATCGCTTAATTGGTTAGATACATCTTCTAATCTGTTTAAAGAAATATTCGTAATTTCATTAACTAGAGGTATCAGTGCATTTTTTTCATTTGCTATTAATCTATCAATTTTGTTAAGATTTTTTCTGCTCTTACTTATATCTTTTTCTAAAGCATGTGTATAATACTCAAAAGAAGATATGGATTTGTTAACATCATTATTAATAGAAGTAGCTGTACTATCTATGCTATCAATTGTGGATATAGCTGAATCAACTTGAGTACTTGATGTTTCTAATATAGCATTTAAGGCAGAAAATCCAGTTTTATATTTTTCCAATTTTTGATGGTCAGATTTTAAATTTGACAGTGATTCTTCAAATAAGTAATTGGCATTTAAATTTTTAATATTTTCTTCTATAGAATTTAAAGTTTTTAGAAGAGGTGATTTATTAAATGTAATCTCATTTTTTAAACTTTGAACATCTATTAAAATATCATCAGATATTTTAGCAGCTCTCTCAGTAGTTTCAGCTTTGTCTTCAAGTTCTACAAATAAATCAGAAAGACTGTTTGATATAGCCTGTATATAATTATACTCAGCATTATTAGTTTTATAATTATCTTGTAATAAGTTATCTAACTTTAAAAGGTTAGGCTTAATTTTAGAATTTAATTCATGAATAGATTTAGTTAGTTTATTTACAACATCATTATTTAAATCATGAGCTGACATTTTTTCTAATAAAGTTTCTAGTTCAGTTAATTGGTTTTCTATTATTTTAACTAAGCCTTCTATTTCAGGAGATATATCTTTATCGAACTGTTTAAGACTTCTTTGAATAGAGCGCATATCTTTAATAATTGTTTTTAAATCAACAGAACTTTCATTGAGAGTATCTACAATATTAGGTTTATCTAATACAATTTTTTCTTTAAATTTCACAGTATTATTATCTAAGTCTTCAAGACAGGTTTTTGTTAAGTTAAGAGTTTCAACAAGATCTCTTGAAATTTCATCTGCATTATTATTAATAGCGTCAATATCTGTTTTGAAATCATTAGTAAAAGAAACTAAATCTTTTAAAACATTATCTACAAAATCGATGTCTTTAGAAGAAAGAGAAACAAGTTGTGAACCACTGTCAACTGTTTCAGCATTATCATTTAAACGTTGAATCATAACAGGAATATTTTCAGTTAAATTATCTAAATGTTCTTTGTATGAATTAAGTATTGGAGACACATCTTGTGTTTTTATACCAACATCCTTTAACATCGCAAAAATTTGGTCAGTAACTGATTCAACGAAAGCAGTGCTAATTTTATTCTGAAGAGTTGAAGCTCCTTTATCGGTAATTTTAGGAGAAATAGCATTTATTTTTTCGTTAACATAATATTCTAGTGACGGTTTCATTGGATTATCATCAATAATCGTACTCATTTTTTGAGAAAAATCCTTTGGAATTATTATACTAGCGTAAACTTCTCCAGTTCTAGCAAGACCTATAGCTTTATCAGGATCATCTACAAATGTCCACCCTAACGTATGGTTTTCTTTTAAGTTCTCTACAAGATCTTTACCAATATTAATATCACGGTCTTTCATTTTCCCTCCTAAATCATTGTTGCACACAACAACTGTAATGCCACCAGTATTTCCATAAGGATCCCAAGAAGCGTATATGTTAAACCATGCATAAAGAGATGGTAAAACTAATAATCCGCATACTATAATTAAAGCAATTTTGTTTTTTAAAATATTTTTAATATCACTAGTAAAAATTTTTAAGGTTTTTTTCATATGTTGTCCTCCATTCTATTGCTTAATATACGTTAACCATTGATATAAAATTTAATTGTATATTCTTAAAGTGAATATGTCAAATCATGCGTGAATCTGTAGTTAATACAGAGATTTAGCACTTGAAAAAATTGATGACTATCTGTTAATCAATAGAAAATCTTCATTTTTCTATGCCCATCTGAGTTACAAAAAAAGGACAGACTTATCCTATTAATGTTCAAAAATCATAGTTGTTGATGTAAATAAAAATGAAACAGAAAATTATATTGATAAAAATAAGGTTGATTTAGAAATGAAAGAAGGGTATAATTTAAAACATGCAAACATATGTTCTTGTTACTGATATCAAAACGAAGGAGGATACCAAAATTGAGCTTATTAAAAGAAAAAATCATACAAGAATTAATAAAAAATAAAATTTGTTTAGATGAAAAAGAATTTGCTAAGATGTATTTTATTTGTTAAAAAATATTAGAAGATAGTAGGTACATAATAATTTAGAAGTAAAACAAAAAAATAGACCACTTATCTGATGTGACCCCAATAAGTTAGACTTTATAGCGAAGTAGTTTTTACTGCTTCGCTATTTCTTTATTATACAGCCTGGCTGAGCCGATATTCGACCGGACTCATCCAAGAGAGTTTTTGCTTGATTCTTTGATTATTATAATAATCTATGTATTTTTCTATTGCATCTTTTAATTCATCGTAACTGTAATATACATGTCCATAGTACATTTCTTGCTTCATGATGCCAAAAAAGTTCTCCATTATAGAGTTATCATAGCAATTGCCTTTGCGAGACATGCTTTGGAAAATTCGGTTTGTTTTCAATGTATGTATATATGCCTTCATCTGATATGCCCATCCTTGATCAGAATGAAAAGTTCTTCTATAGTGGCAATCAGATGTAATTTCAATTGCCTGGTTTAATGCTGTCATTACATTTTCAGCAGATGGTCTCATAGAGATTCCATAACTAAGTATTTCTGAATTATACATATCCATAAACGGATCCAAATAAAGCTTATGAATTGTCATTCTTCCTTTATCATCTACCTTATAATACTTAAATTCAGTTGTATCCGTCGTTATTTTCTGATGCGGAATGCTTGTCTGAAAGCGGCGGTGAATTCTGTTAGGCGTAACCTTACCGACTTTACCTCTATAAGAACTGTATTTACGGCTTTTTCTTGTAAATGATGTCACTTGAAGTCCAAGATCCTGAATGATTCGTTGTACTTTCTTATGGTTGATGACAATACCTCTCTTTCTAAGTTCACCATATATCCTGCGATAGCCCCAGTCCTTATTTTTCTTACGGATTTCTTTAATGGTGTTTTCTAATTCTAAATTAGGATTTTCTCTATCAAAACACTTTTGCCAATACATGTATGTAGCTTTGGGAAATCCAGAGAATGAGAGAATGTCCTTTAGTTTGAATTCTCTTCGGAGGCTGTGGATGACTCTTGCTGTTCTCTCAGACGAGCTTCGTCCTCTAAACGCAACCTCCTCAACTCTTTTAAATAAGCATTCTCTATTCGAAGTTTCAAATTTTCTTCTTCTAATTGTTTTAAATACTCTTGGTTACTATCGGTCTGAACCGTTGTATCGTATGTAACTTTCTTTGGTTTATTCACTTTTGGTCGCCGTCCTTTACGCTTTGCTCTTAAAGCATCAGGACCAGCAATTCGATAATCATTTACCCATTTAGTGATCAAAGGATAATTTGTAATACCTACTGATAGAGCTAATTCCTGATACGAAATTTCAGTTGTTAAATATAACTCTACCACATGAAGCTTAAATTCGAAACTGTATAATTCTTTTTTTCGAGAACGCATTAACCCTTCATCACCATGCTCTTTGTAAACTTTAATCCATTGCTTAACATTGCTTGGAGCAGGAACTGCATATTTGTTTGCTAAATATACAGCCCCTCCTTTACCATCCAGATAGTCTTGAACGACTTGCCGCTTAAACTCAAAACTATATTTTGCCATGAAAAAACTGACCTCCCAATCGTTAGATTTTTAGGTCTAACTTTTGGGGGTCAGTTCAATCTAAGGTCTATTTTAGTTTTTTGCAAAATTTAGTGACTTTCTAAAGAGATCCAAGTACTTTTTTATTTCGTTTTTGTTAAATTCTTGGTTTTCTTTCATTTATACTGAAGCAATAAGTATTTGTATAAATTTATCTGCAGTTTTGTTAGCTTCATTATTCATAACAATAGGGAAATTAGCAGTGTCACAGATATAGAGTAGTCATATATGATTATTTGTGACACAGAAAGATGTGAAAATGACTTTTCATTAGCAAATTCTAGTGATACTGCCTTTGAACTTATGTCAGTAGAGTGTGCTCCTTTTAATTTTTTAAAGAAAAAATTCAGATAAACGAAAATTTATGCATATACACGTAAAAATCAAGGGGATATAAGTATAGGACATAAAATTAAATGCTTTAGAATGGACTCAAGAGTGCGACTTTTTAGGAGGTATTTCAATTGACAGGCAAAACACATATCATAGTAGGAATTGCAGCAGGATTAACGTTAGCAACAGGATGTTCATTAGAAAGTGGGTTAATTTTAACGGCAGCTTCAGCTGTTGGATCACTAATACCAGACCTAGATCATCCAAGAAGTAAAATAAACCAGCGAGTTCTTTTGTTTAAAAATAAGCTGTTTAAAGTGATCACCTACTCGTGTATGGGCGCAGGGTTAATATATTTAGGGAATTCGTTTGAACCATCGATAAACAAAATATTAAGACTTTTAGGTATTACATTAATTCTTGTAGGCATATCACGTCATAGGGGATTTACACATAGCCTTTTAGGACTAACTATATTTTCAACAATAGTATATATTGGAACATCAGAATTTAACCTACACGAGGCTCACATAGGCTTTATAATAGGGTATGTTTCACACCTTGCTTTAGATATTATAACTACACAAGGAATAGATTTGCTTTTTCCGTCAAAGAAAAACATAAGATTACCACTAGGCATAAGAACAAATGGAACAATAGAGCAGCTTATTTTGGCTACTTCAGGTATTTATTTAGGATATGTTTTACTGCAGTATATATAAAAAAGAATTTGAGACCGAAGGTTATAGAAATTGCCTTCGGTTTTTTTGAAACTATCATAAAATATCATCAAAATAAATGATAAAATGTTTTTTTATATTTATTCTTATAAATAAACTAAATACAATATAAATTATTTTACGATGCTTTTGTATTTACTATTCTAAATAGAAATATAAAAATTTAAAATATGTTTTTTGTGATTTTAGTTTATAATCTTATAAGCTCCTGTTTTAGGGTCAAACAAGTAATTTATTTCTCTATACCCTTCTCTAAAAAATAATTGATAATGATATTTTATAAAGTACTGACTTTTTCTTTTAATTGGTGCATTCCATGTTTTTATATATTTAATATTAACATTCGATATTTTGCTTGAATCCATTATTATTTTATTGATTGCTTTCTCATGTGTATATGGTGGTAGCGATAATAAAAATATACCTAATATTATCAATATTAATACACTGTCAAAGATAGTATTCATCCTATTCTTTTTTCTTTTATATATTAAATCTTTACCATTTGATAGCGCACCAAGAAGACACAATATGACAAATATATGAGTGCTGATAATTCCATTATAAACCTTATTATTTGTTATATTAATTATCAATAGTATAATTATATAGACTATAATAATAATCATGCGACTTTTGTAAATGTCAGCTAAACTATGTTTATTGTTAAGCTTATCCATATTTTTATCACCTTACTCTAGAATTATGTTCTTTTGACTTATTTCATAAATATTTGAAAGTTTGTTACAGTTAAGTTAAATTATCAGATTTTTTACCTCAACCCACAGTAAAAATTAAAACTATATTTACTGTGGGTTGAGATATACTACATAAATTATTATTTTAGTTAATAATTAGATATTCCATGTGTTATTTCGTAATATGCGTAGTCAACGAAGTGATAGCCTTTGGTAAAATAAGTGGTGTGAAAAGTGACAATAATGTAAAAAAAGATAGAACTAAACATAGAAATATTTTCTATTATTCTTTATTATTGTAAAACATAGTATGATATATATATAAAATAATGGAGGATTATATATGAAGAATAAAATTCTGTTTAGCTTTGGGGCTATTATATTAATAGCTGTTGTACTTTATATTTCGAGTAATAAAAACAACAAAGATGCTGAAATAATGTGGAGTTCAGATAATTATGACTATACCTTAAAAATTTTTAAAATATATAATCAGGAAACAATACAACAAGTTAAACAAATATTAAATAACGCTGAAAGATTGGAAGATGAACCTATTTTTGATATCGAACCAAATTATCAGTTTTGGATTAGTAAGGAACCCCCTAGCGATAGAACTATAAGCTGTGACCTATGGTTTACATCTAATAAAACTGTTATCTTTGACCTTAATAAAGGAGAATATTTTACTATTCGGTATGAAGAAGCTCAAACCTTAAAAAATATCTTAGAAAGTATGAAAAAAGAAAATTGATTTTTAAATATCATTGGTACAGTAACCTATATCTATATCAATATAATATTATGCTGGAACAAATCCAGACATATATACTCGCTATAAGGTACTATCTGTAATCTAATGTTTTGACTATCTTTCAACGATGTACATGTTCCTCGTAGACTATTGAGAATAGTGCTTTAGGTGAAGTTTTAATAACCTACCATACATTTAATCTAGTTCTTCCATCATTTTCATCAATATATGTAATATTTTCAAAGTTATTATTAATTGCGTTTTGATAAATAATTTCTAGATAATTCTTATTTTTACAATACACATCATAATAAATATTATCTACTATTAGTAATACAATTTCACAATCACTTCGTAAAAACTCTTCGTAAGTATTTACTATAGAAATTTGAGAGTGTTGTGGAAATGCTTTAAACTCTCCAAATATTGCATAGTATATATGATTAAATATATGTGACTTAAACTCTATTCCAGATAGTACTAAACTACCAATCCTATCGCTGTTAAACAAATTGTCATCTATCATTTCATCATCTATTACTTTATAAATTTCGTCTGAGTCAATATGCCAATGATATTTGATAATATCAATGTCTTTTAATACTTTCCATATAAAATCACCATATGCATTAGGAACAAAAAATCTTACTCCTCTTTTTTTCATAATCACAATTACTCCTTGTTGTATTTGATGTTAAATCAATTAATCCGATTGAATAATTGATATTTAGATTTTAGTACAATGCCTCTCGGATTAGTAATGTCTATGAACTTGATATGAAAAGATTTCTTCCTTATGTTGTGGTTAGTGCATAAATAAGAGATATCTGATATTCCATTGTCATAGGATGCCATTCATCACTAAAGAATATTTAATTAAATAGCTCAAAAATCTCTTTTGAAAGTTTTTCATCAGATCCATCAACAATTTTAAAGTAGTATTGCTTGTCATATCTATTTTCTTTTAGTTCACTAACATTCAAATCAATATAAGTGTTTCCACTAGTTAACTCTACATTTATTGCTTTATTAATTGTTTTTATATAAATTTTATATGTAATACTGCTAGTCGTACTTGGATAACTTACCCATTGTCCTAAATTATAAAGTATTTCGTTTTGAAAGTCTCTTTTTAGGCTAATTTCATTAATATCGCTAATGAAACTCTTTATTTCTTTATCATTTTTTATATTAAACTCCTTTGATGCATAAGTATTTTCATATGTTATAACACTAATATCATTTTGAATAATTTTTACTTCTCTAATCTCATCAATGTCTATATTAATAAAATCATTGATTGTATGTCTTATGACAAATTGATTTAATATAAGAAAAACAATAATGCTAAGTAATATAAACATTGCAAATAATTTAAAATATCTTTTTGAAATAATTAATGTTTTTCTCATAAATCCCCCTTTAGTTTATCTAATTATTTGGTTACAGAATGCTACAAGCATTTATTTAAGTAATCTTACAAAATAAAATTCACAAAATTTCTCCACAAATACATTATAATAATCGCAAGAATCTAAGGATCTGTGGATAAGTTCAACTTTTGAATTTCAGACATTGATAATGACGGGAGTTTGACTTAGTTTGAATAAATCACGGCATTAGTGTCGTGAAAATCTTTCTATATCTGTAACAATTATATATTTTATCACAAAATAAGGTGATGTGTTTTAATATGTTTTTTCATAGGGTGCATGTGGAGTGTTGTTCACTACTAACTAGGAAGTAATAGTGGATGTGATGTCTAAATTTTTAGACCTTGTGAATACAGGGTTAAGAGAATTTTTAAATAAGCAAAGCTGATAGGAATTTAATTAATCTTGTTAGCTTTTTTTGTATGGAAAAATAGAATTGATATTATCTACATAACAAGATTTTATTGTAAAACAATTGGTAAAATGAATTGTGCCATATATTTATATTATATGATATTGGTGTGTTAAAGATATATTAGAAGGAGGTCTTATCCATTAAGTAAATTAACTGTTGACAAAAAAAATTATATATATTAAAATATGACTAACGGTCACATGACTGTTAGTCATATGAGAAAGTGAAGGTAATATCCAAAGCAAACATTTTTTGATTTCGACAAGAAAAGATAGGAAAAAATATTTGTTATTTTGGTATAGATTTGAATTTCTAAGATTTATCAATATATAGGATTAAGTAAAAGCTTTTATATAATTATTCTAAGGCATTAAAAAAAGTGATTTTAGGATTGATGATACCAGAAAGTAATACTTTGTTTAAAAAAGTTTTAGCATTTATTATATGGCGAAAGGAGAGTTGAAGAAAAAATTAAAATAAACCTTGTAGTTGAGTTGTGAAAAACTCTTACTATAAGCTTAAGGGACAAATATTTCAGGTGTAATGAAAAAGAAATATTAAATTACTTTAAATGAAAAGGTAGGAATTAATTATGAATTATTTCGGCATAATTTGTTTTGTATGGGCATTAATAGGAATCGGTTCAAGAATAATAATGGGAGTAATGGGTGAAAAGTGGAATAATTGGGAACTAAATAGTGCATATGCTTCAGAAAAACCTAAAATACTAAACGTAATTGGTGTAATAGGATATTTAATTGTAATTTTTACGTGGTATATGGTCATTATTTCAAGTATAGAGTATAGTTGGATAATTGCAGCATTAGTGTCAGTAACGGTAATAAAAATTAGTACAATATTATTTAACTATAAAGCCTTTAGGAGATTTGTATCTGATATGCTCAATAATGAGAAGAAAATGTTTCAACTTAACTTAGGTGTTGTAATTTATTCGATAATTTTAATTTTTATGGGAATATTTCTTTATTAGTACAAAATAAGGGTATCCTTACCATATGGTAAAGATACATTTTTAATCTAAACATATATTAAAATATTGATTTGCATTAACTATATGTTCTTTAATGAGAAAGCTAAGTTGCAGAGGGATAGGCGTATAAAAACTACTATTTTATATTGAGACTTAAAAATTATATTATATGAAAAAATTTAATATAGAACCATACATTATAATGCTTTTAATCATGAATTATAATAAATGGTGGTTCCTTTGCTTTACGAATTATTTTAATATCATTGGGATACAAGTTGTTGATGCTACCCTTTTTCAATCACTTGGAAAAGCCATGGTATAATTGATTCTATCACTAGTTATACTTCTTGTACTATTTCTATTTATTTTACCGCCTATATTCGAGAATAAGTTATCAGTAGTTTGGATATGATTTCCCATATTGGATAATTTAGCAACTATTGTTACTATTATTTTATTGAAAATGCAAATAAGAATTTTAGATAGAGAAGAAAATTGAAAAGCAATTATGAGATTTAATCAGTTACTAATGCTTTATTTGAAAAAAATAATACTACTTATCACTTATCTATGAAATAAAGGACTAGCTTAAATACGTTAAGCTAGCCTTTTAATGGCTTTATCGATGTCTTATAGATAATTTTGTAATTTTGTTTGATAATCTATTACCAATTAAATAGTACTGTTATTGTTTTGACATGTGTTTTGCTAGAAAGTTGATACTGATACGTGTGAAAGTGGTAGAGCATGTTAAAAGGAGTCACGTTTAACACTTTTATCAATCTCTGTCTGTAGCCAATTTAATAATAAGTTAAAGCTAGATCTAGCTATTTCTTTATTTTTATGAGTATAGTAATCACGAAAGACTCCGTTTGAAAAACTGTGAAAGGCATTGCCTATATCAGTTGCTCTTTCAATTGATACTCCTAGATTTTTAAGTAGTTGTACGATATAGTCTCTACTTATATAATATATATTTTTATATCTCTCTTTCATAGAACTAGTAGCATTAGGAGATTCTGCAATTAATGTTAATTGAATCCACAATTTTTTACTTTCAATATCATATACTTTATTCTGTAAGTCACAAATTAATTTTCGTATTGTTTCAACTGGATTTTCCATTAAATTCGCTGACCAAGTATTTTCTAAATGTGTAATATAGGTTTTAGCTGAATACTCCAACAACTCATCAAGCAGACCATCCCTATTATCGAAATAACGAACCAAAGTCATAGGTGATACATTTGCGGCTTTGGCTGCACCTCTAAAACTAAATTCTAATAGACCAACGTCTTCTAAATAAAATGATATGCTTTTTAGCAACTCTAAACGTCTTTCATTCTCACCATATTTATTGTTTTCCAAATATTTTCCTCCAATCAATTATTCTACTGATTTGAAAATTCCATTTATTTGAGCTAGTAAAACTAAGTTAATCTAACTTACCACTTACGGCTTATAATTTCAAAATTCATTATTACTTAGTAACCTTCTCCATTCTTTCATCTATTGATTTTAATTTTTCTATATATTTAATACCAGTAAAATTTAATTCCTTTAAATTAATATCTCTATTATCTAATAGATATTTACTAAAAAATGCAGCATGAAAATCAGTAATAATTTTTCTAAATTCATATTTTTCTCTAAATCCAATCATATTACCATTAAGAATAGCTTGCCTAGAAGCAAAGCATACATCACAAAATCCCCAATGTGCTGTTTTATCAATAAGAACCAAGTAGGAGTCTTTCGAGTTATAAATGAAAGTAGTTCTGCATAAATTTCGAATTATTTTCGAAGCAAGAACCATGAATGGTGTATTAATATCTTTAAGCATATAGTCTCCCCAAGTTCCACCATCTATATTAATGCCGCAAATAAATCTTCGATCATCATAGCATACTTGGGCAGATGTAGCAGCACCTACTGAGTGACCAGTAATCCCAAAGCCTGGATCTAATTGTAATTTATCCTTAAATATAGTATCAATTTTCCCATTATTGATATCTTCCAATTGATCTGCGATAAAAATAGTGTCAGCAGCCCATATTTTAGTGCTTCTAGATAATTCAAAACCAATTTTTCCAAAAAGAGCTGTAGCTAACTCCATAGATTTTTCATCTGAGCACCATTTTTTCCTATTAACTAGCTCCTTAAATATTATTTTTTTGTATTCTTTATTGGTAGAGCTGTTGAACCTTTTAATATTGCTTTTGTGTGCTTTTACAATTCTTCCATCCCTATATTTAATACCTGATGATTCATAAGGATGACCAACAGAAATAACTATATATCCAAGACTTGCAAGATCAGAACATAAAATTGTACTTTGCATCTCGTAGGCAAAATAGCCATGATTGAAGAAGATAATAGGAAATTTGTCTTGCTTTTTTGAAACAGAAATATTTTCATATACTCTAGTTTTTAGCTTTGCCATATTCTTTGACCAGAAACCATGGGTTAATTTATGAATGACTTCTAAAGCTTCTGGAAAAGCATAGGGTGCTGTATTTTTGCCTTCAGTACTATCCGATGGATAAAAAATTGTTACTGGTATCTCTCTATATGCTTTTGTTTCTTCGAATGGAAAAACTTGTTTTCTAGCTTGGTCTATAAAGTCCATATGTGTTATTCCAACTGTGTATGTACCTACTGGTTTTGGTAGTTCTTTAAGATTTCCAAACATAAGAAGAACCTCCTTTAAAATTAATGTTAACATTGTTACCGTAACAATGTTAACATTAATTTTAAATTTTGTCAATAAATCTTTTACTGGTATGAATGTTGCTTAATAAATATTGGAATACCCTATGTGTTAAGATAGCTGTTGTAAAGAGTAAACAGTATATAATGATATTACTTAAGGAGGGTAATAATCTATGAAATTTACTAAATTATTAAGACTTACTACAGTAACATTAGCAATTTTATTTATTAATACAATTTATGAGAAAGATTTAGACCTAAAGAATATATCAAATCAGTCAATTATAGAAGCATCAAATATTATACCATTGTAATTTAAAGACGTTGTTATAGAAAACATAAACGAAAACAAAATTCAGATGGTGGATAGATGTGGATTTTTAAAGTGATAAGGGAATTAAAATTGCAATAAGAGTATTATCAGAGAGCCTTAAGGGTGGTGCTTATACAACATTTTTAAACGGACAAGTCAAAAGACTTGATGATATACGGATATGATAAATCAGTTATTCATTAAAATGTTCCAGAAGCTTTCCTCATAATAATGAAAGAGTTATTGAGTTAAATTTGAGGAATATTGGTAAATGTAAGGTTATTTTGTTATAGTCAGAAAGGATGATACAATAGGATAAATACACACTTGTAAAATATTAAATATAGAAAGAAAAGAAGGAGGCCATTTATGATTAGTCTTGTTACCGAAAAACATTTCAATGCATGATTAAAATTAGATATAGAAGATGTTGAATCATTATTTGGGGAAACGATAGGATGTGAAGATTTTAAAAATGAAATAGCTTGATTAGTGGTTAAAAAAATGTCGCGAAAAAGTATATGGTTATCAATTATTAAAAGTTGCGATTGATTGTTTAGATAACGAAAAAACTATATTTGTACAGACTTTTTCTTCTAATGTGAAAGATGGTGGGAGAAATCCTGCTGGTATTGGCACAATAATAATGAAGTTTGAGAAAAATATTAATTAGTACAGAAATACATAAAAGATTTACTAGCACCATCACATGTGGAGTGTATATTATTGCTGGTAAGAAATATGTAGCCTTGCAATAAAGTAAATTCTTGCTTAGATGTATATTCATGCAATTAAACCTATAGCTCTTGTAGCTGTAGGTTTTTTTAGGGAAAAAAGTAAACTGATGTTTGGAGAAGTTTTTATTTATGGGGACCTCACAATTACATAAAAGATATAAATGCGTATAATGAGAAAGAACTTTGCGGAATAGTTAAACGATTTTATTAATTACCTAGATATATATTTATTATATCTTTGGCACTATTTATAACAAAATTTCTAAGTAGTTCAGGTGATAAAACTTCAATAGTATTTCCGTATTCAATAATTCTTTTACATGCATTATCATATGTATATAAATTTACCAAGATGATATCCTCCTTATTAAGTTGTGATTGTTCAATAATATCCATTTTAACTAATTCTTCTTTCGTAATTGATAATAGTCTTAAAGATACAGGATAAAAAGGGACTTCAGATAAAAGTTGTTTAAAATTTACTATCCATTTTTTCCAAAAAGATTCTAGCTGAAAATCACAGGGTATTGAAAATGTATCATCAAGTTTAAGTGCTTCTGATACTCTATTACACTTAAAAACCCTTAGAGCATTTTTACTCTCACAGAAAGCAACGAGATACCATTCTGAATTTTTTACAACAAGTCCATAGGGACGAATTATCCTTGTTTTCGTTTGGTGGGTTCCCATACTTGAATTTGTGTAAGTCAATTCTATTTTTTTTGATTGCATTAATGCTTTTCTTAGTGTATCAAGATGAGGTATGTTTATATTACTCTTCCACCAAGAATCTGGGTCAAAATGAAAGCGTTCTTTTGCTTTTTGAATATCCTCGGAATATTTTTGTGGAACCGTATTTTCTAATTTTAAAATTGCATTTTTGAGATTGATGTTTGCATTTGAATACTTAGTTGGATGCAAGCCCATGCCACTTAGATATAACGTTATCAATTCATCAACATTCATTGTTTTAATATTCAAAGTATAGCCATTCATTAATGAGTATCCACCGACAGGGCCAGCTATAGATGTAATAGGAACTCCACACTCACAAAGTATGTCTATATCTCTATGCACTGTTCGTTTAGATACTTCAAAAGCTTCAGCTAAATCTTTTGCTTTGATACATTCCCTTGACTCTAGTAATAAAAGAATACCTAATAATCTATGTATGCGCATATATATTTCTCCTATCAAAAATATTATATTTAATTCTATAATGTTGACATACACGTGTCAACATTCATCAATATAATTATTATTAGAGAGTGAAGTACGAATTAATACAACTATGAATGGAGGAATCGAGAGCATGAAACATGAACTAAAAATGACAGAGCTAGATTACTTAACCGAAGATTGGCCAGGCAAATCTAATACTAACTTACAATCTTGGGTTTTTGGGTAGAACAGTAAGAATATTTGAAGATGATGGAAAAACCAAAAGAATGGAAAAGGAAGTGATAATGATGTTTGAACGAAATAATATTAAGGAAGGTATACTTACAAGACCAAATGTAATGGAAATAAAAATAGAAACTATTAATAGGATTTTACTAGATGCAGGAATAGATAGTGAAGTTGTACGCCTTAGCAAACCTAATCCTTGGGTAATGCAATCGCAATATATACATATGTCAGATGGAAGACGTCTTTTATTAAAGGTAGGGATTGTTGATGAGTGGACAGATACTTCAACAGTATTAAATCAAGTAAAAGCAACTAGTGAAATTAGAGCTTCTGGAATACCTCAACCTAAAATTTTGTCCTATTCAGCCAATAAAAATGACTATGGGTTTAGATTTATCCTGTCGGAAAGTCAAAAAGGAAATTGTCTTTGTAATGAATATAAACAGGCTACTGAATCTGAGAGAAAAAGAATATATAGTGCATTAGGAAAAGCATATAGACTTATCCATAGTATTCAGAATGATTGGGCTGGTATTTGGGATGGGGACCCTAGTAAAAAGAAATACCCGATTCATCCAGCTGAGTTTTATAGAAGTGCTGAAATTTATAATGGTAGTAATAAATATCTTCTTGATAATAACATAATAAGTAAAGAACTTTATGAAAAGATTTGTTCTATTTGGGATGAAAATCTGCCTTATATGAAACAAAGGTCTAGTTCATTAGTCCATTTTAGCCCTTTTCCTTGGAGTATTTATGTTCTAAACGAGTGCAATAATTATTCAGTTGGAGGCCTTTCAGCACTTGGTGATTTTATGTGGTGGGATCCTATGATTGATATTGCTCATTTGCTTTATCCTCCTTTTACTAAAATTACTCAAGAAGAAAGAGATGCATTTATTACTAAATATAATATGCATTTAGAAGAACGTGCAATTAATCTTTACATCTTATTAAACAGAGTATGTGCTATGTCAGGATGCTATTTAGCTCCTGTGGATAGCAAAACTGCAAAAAATTGGATTAAAAAGGAAGTTGAAACTATAGAGCAAGTCTTAACTAAATTCTAATACGATACTTAGTTAATATAATGTAAAACAATTTAAAATTCAAAAGTTGTTCCTTATATACAGCACATCAAATCTTATCATAATAGACTTATGTCAACGGACTGGATTCTACAAGAGTCTATGTTGTCATGGAATATGTAGCAGAGCATCCTCCGGTTTCAGTAGAAATACAAAAAAATATTGATAAGATGGATTTTAAGATAGGAAAATAATGATATATATTCAGAATATTTTTATGTGTAAATTAGAACTTTGATAATATATACAGTATTTCAAACAGTAAAAAATATATTTATAATGGCTCTGTTCTAGCAAAGTATTGTTATTTTAAAATATAAATCCTCTATTGTTGCATAAAAGTATAATTTTATTAAGCAAAATATCACTCTTGATTATAGGGGTACATCTTTACACAAAACCGATATTAATGCGTTTTAGTATCATCACTCTATCAGAACACGTGTGGAAACGGTGGTAAACTTACAATACTCAAAGCCTTGATTTTATTGTTTTTTTAGTTATGTTGGCAAGTCTTAAGCATCACTAAAAATGAGCAAAATTACACCGATAAGAGCTTAAAAGTGATTTGAAAGTGAGATTTGCAATGTGCCTCGTATGCAAAAACACGTTAATAAGATGTAATTTTTTAATAACTTCAATTCCATCGTCAAAAAAAGTATAATATTCCTTTATATATTTTCAATATCAGTTTCCTTATTGACAATTTGTGAACAAAATAGTATGATGTTCATAAAATGTATGGAGGTTATTATGCCAAAGAAATTTTCCAGCGAAACAAAGACAGAACTTAAATACCAAATCATGAAAATAGCTAAATACTATTATTTATCGGATGGATTGCCAGGTGTTGAGATACGAAAGATTGCCAGCGAAGTCAATATTTCGACGGGAATGTTCTATAAATTATTTCCCTCCAAAGAAGACATGTTCAGTGAACTCCTTAAGTATGAACTAGCGACTGGAAGAGAAAATATTAATCAAGCTGTTATTGCTTATCGAGATCACCCTAAATGCGCTCTGAGAGAATATTGGTATCAGATCCAAAAAGAACTTTATGAAAATCCATTGCTTCAACGAGCTCGCGTCCAGGATGTAGCTTATCTAATGGCTATTCTTCAACAACACCATGAGAATGTCAATGTAAATGATTCAGCAGCATTTATTCAATCGCTGTGCGACTATTGGCTTAAGAACCAATTAGTACAAGACGAAGATATCTACATCATAATGGAATCCGTTCGCGCCATTTCAATGTTGTGGTTTCATCAAAAGGAAATCGGTGCCCACTATCAACTGATTGTTGACAGGTTACTTGATCAGGTGACAAGCAGTCTATAATTTTTTCTCAGTGAAAGGTGGAATGTTTAATAATGAAAGTATTAATTATCGGCGATAGTATTACCGAGGGAAAGCTTGGCATTAATTATGTAGACATGCTAAAAAGTAAAATGCCTGCCATGACCTTTGTCAACATGGGCCTTGGTGGAGACACGCTCTATGGCATAGGTAAAAGACTAATTGATGCACTAGATAAGGCCTCGTATGACATCATTGTCATTGAAGCAGGACACAATGATCTACTCATTCCCACAATGAAGACAATGAATAGATGTTACCAGTTTACAGCTGCTTGGCTAGAAAAAAGAGGAAGCTTACCTTTATCTGAAGTATCGAGTTTTGAACAGCTTTATAATGATATAGTTTCAAAGGTAAAACAATTGACAAATGCTAAGATTATTATTACTACGCTCAGCTGTTTAGGCGAAAACTTACAGACAGAGATCAACCAGAAAAGGAACTTATACAATGCTGCCGTTCAACGTGTAGCTAAGGAACACCAATGTGAGTTGGCAGATATATCTCAGGATTTTGAACGACACCTAGAAGACAGGGACATATCAAATTTCTTCCTTGGGCACTATCATGATGTTTTCATCTTTGATGCACCGAAAACTTCGACCGTTAAAGGGGCAAAACGGCTAAGCGATAAAAGGCTTCTATACTTGACAATCGACGGTATTCATATTAATAGCGAAGGAGCCATGATATATTCAAACTTAATAAGTGAAAAAATACAGAAAGTCGCAAAAGAGTCAACCCAAAATAAGAACGTCCACATAGTCACTAACGGGTGCTAATCATCTTAGCACCCGAATTTGTCATGAAATTGCACCACAAAATGTTATTCATTGTATCTTCTTTGTGAAATTATAATTCAAATTATCATTATATAATTATTGCTATATCTATAGTAATATATGTCAGTTAATATTTGAGATTTCTGTTATCGGAATCTCATTTCCATTTTGATTATAGATTTTTACCGTCACGTTTTCATCAATAATGGGGATTACGATAGCAAATGGTTTACCCGGTTCTATCGTATAGACGGTTCGCTGAGTAAGTCTGTTTTTTGACCCACATTCGATTCGACTCACATTTACATTATTCATAGAAATGAAAGCTATTGAGTTGTCATAATCAAAGGCTCTAACACCATCAGAAATGCTGCTGGTACTCCCGCCTGAACAGAAGAAATATCCAAATGAGAATCCTTTTCTGTTCAAATAAATAGAGTAAGTGAAATTATTTAGATGTTTGTCATAAAACAGCAATGCACCAACATTATCAGTCACAGATTTGGATACATGCCAACTATCATCTATTTTTTGAGATTCACGAACATTATGTTCAAGACCGTCTGCGGTTACTCCAATGATAGAGAATTTAAAGCAAACGAAAATTGCAAGTAGCAATAAAAATACAGCATAAATAATATAAACTTTTTTCATATCCTATCCTCGCAAAATATAAAGTTACTCCAAACAATATTAAAAAATTGATGTACTCAATTATTTGATTTGTTTTTTAAAATCGCTAAACACCCATTCATTCTTTAGTAACCTATATAATACTCTGTCTTTCATTTTTCCGTCATGCCATTCATTCATTTTGAACTCTGCTTCTTTAGTCATTCCACATTTTTGCATTACTCTCTCAGATCCTAGGTTATCTTTAATACATCCAGTTGATATTCGGAATACATCATTATCTTCAAAAGCAAATCGAATCACTTCTTTTACAGCTTCTGTAACATAACCCTTGTTCCAATGTCTTTGATATGTAAAGTATCCAAGATGAACAAGCTTTCCTACTGGTGTAAAGTCTGTAACTGTATATCCAATCTCACCTATATGTTCATTGGTAACTTTATTTTCAATTCTAAAAAAATACTTTGTTCTATTATTTGAACAAATATCTTCTATCGCATTAAGTAGATTTAATTTTGACTCTTCTAATGTGGTAGTTTTAATATCTTGAAGATAATACATTATATTCTCATCTGACAATAATGAGTGATGTGAGTTAAAATCTTCAATAGTATGGTCTCTTAATATTAATCGTTCAGTTTCTAAATTAATGAATTTGCTCATAGAAATTTCTCCTTTACTGTGTTTTAAATAGTGAGTATATGTTCTTACTGTATGAAACTAAGTCTAAATAATCATAGCTTCAAAAGAATGCCATGAAACGAGTGAGTTGATGTTTTATAACGTTCCGAGGCTTAGCAATGTCAGACTTTCTCAAGATTATTTCTTACTGGTGTCGATAAGCCTCTGTAAGAATTCTAGTAAATCATCATATAAGGGTGAGTTACCGTGTTCAGATAGAAAAATATTAACTGCAATTTCAGGGTTAAATTCAAGACCAGTCTCAATTGTTATTTCCTTAAAACATGGCGTAAATAAAGATGTAAGGTTATTGAATTCAGATTATTTACAACCTATACCGTGAAATTGATCGATCCCCTTTAAGCTAACTTGTTTGGCACATATCTATACAAACCAAGTCCACTTTCATAATTATCTCACCTCGAAAAATCAATTTTGACTAATTTTTAAATCTCTGACATTAATAGTGTCAGTAACTCTATTTTTCTGGAATAAAATACGAAATTAGTGTGGCGAATTTCTTCCTGTAGTCGCAATAATTATATATTGTATCACAAAATGGGATAATGTGGGTTAAATTGGTTATTAATTTTAAACACGTGCTAATTGCTAGATGATAACATATTTATTATTGCTTTCGTTTGGCAACATAAAACTTTTATACAAATTTCTATTTTACAAGTTGGACAAAAGTCTTTTATTGAGAAAAAAGAATTCAAAAAATAAAGCCTTTTAAAAAGCATATTAAGTCAAATGTACAACAGTCATCTTTTAATATCTCCTCATAAATGGCACTTTTATAAATCTTTATTATAAAAACATGTTGACCTTAGCCTTAGATGAAGGTTTATCCTTAATATATAGAATAATTTTAAATACTTTTAGGAGGAATGAATATATGTCTGAAAAATACTCAATTAATGAAATAGCACAAATCTTTAATATAACTACAAACAAATTAAGATTTTTTGAAAAGAAGGGATTGATAACGCCTTCAAGAGATAAAACAAATAACTATAGATACTATAGCAAGGAGGATATAGCGATAATACAAACAATACTTATGTATAGGGTATTAGATTTTTCAATAGAAGATATAAAGCAAATTATAGAAAAGAATCATAAGAACAATATATTAGACCATTTTTATAACCAATGGGAAGTACTTAATGATGAGATTCACAGGTTAAGATTACTCAAAAATTCAATTGAAGAAATAATGGATGCAATGTATGAATGCAACGATTTAAGCTATATAAATAAAATAATAGAATCCTCACAAAAAATTAATAAAGTAAGGGAAATAAAAGATAATTGGAAAGATAGATGGAACTTTGATGATTGGGCTAAGACTTATGATACATCAATTAGAAAAGATATAGGAAGTTTAAAGATATATAAGAACTATGAAGAAATATTAGAAACAGTATATAAAAAATCAGTAGAAAATATTAATAAAGATGCAAATAACATTAAAGTTCTTGATATAGGAGTAGGAACTGGAAATCTTTCAGGAAAGTATTTAAGTAAAGGATACAATATTATTGGTATAGACCAATCAAGAGAAATGCTGAATGTAGCAAAACAAAAGTTTCCTAACTTGAAAGTAAGATTAGGAGAATTTCTAAAAATACCATTTGACAATAAGGAATTTAATATTATAGTTTCAACCTATGCGTTTCATCATTTGAATGACGCAGAAAAAAGCCTTGCCATAAAAGAAATGATACGAGTATTAAAAGATAATGGTAAAATTGTTATTGGAGACCTTATGTTTGAAAATTATAGTCAAAAAGAAAAGCTAATGGGTGAATTTACTGATGAACAAAATAGAGAGATAGAGGACGAATATTATTCTGATATAGAAAAATTAGAAAAAGAGTTTAATAAATATGAAAAGAGATTAATTAAGTATAGAATTGACAACCTTAACTATGTAATAAGTATAGAATAATTATTTCATGATCCTTATACCTTGTATTAGCAATATGTAAAGTCCTGCAACTTTCTAGAAGTATTTATTACTATGAATCAAAAGTCGATTTATAGTTGAATAAATAAATTCTAAAGTCATTGAAATACTCAAAGCAAGTAGAAATAACTATGAAATTAGAAAAAACAAAGTAAAGGTTAATAAAGCTACCATTATGAAAGCCTAGAATAACTAAAATTAATGATATCAGATTATGTTAATTGGTTTAATAATATTAAGACTATTCAATATTATGTTATACTAACCTTAAAAAATATTTTGTTAGGTGTTGATAATCCAGAATCTTGTATTTAAATTGATAGTATAAATTAGCGTATATTTGTAATACGGGATAAAATATTAAGGAGAGATGAATTATGAAAGAATTAGAAATGGCAATTGAATTAAGGAAAGAAGGAAAATTAAGAGAATCAAATGAAATTTTAGTAAAGCTTGCAGACATCTATCCAGATAGTTCAGTAATAAATTATCAATGTGCCTGGAGTTTTGATGTACTGAGTCTAGAAAAAGAAGCAGTACCTTATTATGAAAAAGCTATTTCAATTGGTTTGCCAGAGAAGGACTTACAAGGTGCTTTTTTAGGTTTGGGCAGTACATATAGAACATTAGGACAGTATCAAAAATCAAAAGAAGTCCTTGAGAAAGGTTTAGCTAAATTTACTGAGGATAGGGCTATGCAAGTGTTCTATGCGATGACCTTATATAACTTAAATGAACATTCAAAATCGATGGAAATTCTGCTAACCAACTTAGCCCAAACATCCCTAGATGAAAATATAAAAAATTACAAAAAAGCAATACAATTCTATTCTGATAAGTTGGATAAGATATGGTAATTTTAATGAACAATTTTTTGCAATATGTTTCCTCATACTATACAACAAATATGAATAAGAGGGGTACAATTGATTAATCTAATAAATTAATACTGGAATGATTAAAAACTTAGTGATGAAAGGAGAATTACAATGTATAGTTTTAAAAATGATTATAGTGAAGGTGCACATCCAAGAATTTTGAATGCTCTAGTTGAGTCAAATATGATTCAAGAAGATGGCTATGGAAATGATAATCATACAAAAAATGCAATTCATCAAATAAAAGAACTAATAGGAGATGAAAATACTGATGTTCACTTTATATCAGGAGGAACTCAAACAAATCTAATAGCAATTGGAGCTTTTTTAAGGCCGTATGAAGCTTGTATTAGTGCTAATACAGGACATATTGCGGTTCATGAAGCTGGTGCAATTGAATGTACAGGACATAAAGTAATTACTATAGATTCAAATGATGGAAAGATAACTATTGATAAAATACAAGAAGTGTTAAATTTTCATATAGATGAACATCTTGTAAAACCTAAGCTTGTATATATTTCTAATCCAACAGAATTAGGAACAGTATACACCAAAAAAGAACTTAAAATTATAAGTGAATTTTGTAAATTTAATAATCTTGTTTTATATGTTGATGGTGCAAGATTAGGTTCTGCTTTATGTGTTAAAGAGGCTAATTTAACATTGACAGATATGGCTAATTTTACAGATGCATTTTTTATTGGTGGAACTAAAAATGGAGCTCTTCTTGGTGAGGCTTTAATAATAAAAAGTGAAAATTTAAAACAAGAGTTTAGATATCATATAAAACAAAAAGGCGCACTTCTTGCTAAAGGAAAAATATTGGGGATACAATTTGAAAAATTATTTGAAGATAATCTTTATTTTGAACTTGCAGCTCATGCTAATGAAATGGCAAATCTTTTGACTAAAGGGCTAAAAAAAGCTGGTTGTGAGTTTTTAATCAATTCACCAACCAATCAAATATTTCCTATTCTAGAAAACAAACAAATTGAAAGATTAGAGAAGAAGTTTAGCTTTTATAATTGGCAGAAAATAGACGACAATAGATTAGCTATTAGACTGGTTACTTCATGGGCAACGACAAAAGAAGCTGTAATTGAATTTATAGATGAGGTTAAGAGTAGTTTAGAGTAAATCAAGCACATTAAACATGATTTTCTACTAATAGAGCATTAGAGGTAATAAAATTTGAGATGAGCTTTGGATGTGAGAGAAAGTATATTTCATAACAACTTATTTGATGTATTCTATTTATGGAACTGTCAACAAGAGTCTGTAAATAACTTTCTTAGACACAAAGTTATTTACAGACTCTATCTCGCTGATAAATTTGAAATATACCCAATTACTATTTTAATATACGGGTACACAAATTTCACAACAATGATTATTAACTATTTCGACTATATACCTTTCGATGATTGGCCTTTCTTTATCAAATTGATATCCTTGTCTTGATAATTCTGGGAAAATATCAATCCACGCTTTCTGAACTGCTTCTGCTGTATGATTAATTTTAAAAACAGCATATTTTCCTCCAACTTAGAGTTGGAGGGATAGGATAAAATGGGTTCAAACATTCAAAGAATTAATAGGAAGTAGCTCAGAATAATTAACTATGATAAAGGAAAATTAAGATATATACACTATAATTTAGCATAAGTTTTAACTAATCGTTTATAAGCAGTTATTTGTTAGAATAAAGGCATAAATGGTGTTTGACTGATATTTTTTATAGGTATATAATTAGCAATATTAAAAATTGAATAAATATCGCTGAGTTCTTTATGAAGCGGGGGACCCAAAATTATGGGGCGAATTCCAGAGATGGATAGGATAACTCTTTCAATCCGAGCCCGACAGCTAACCTCGTAAGCGTTGAAAGGGGAGCCGATGGCGCATATTTAAAACCATGACTTCTCATGGTTTTTTTGTTTTTTGTAAATTTACTATAAAAGAAGGTGAAGTAATGAAAAGGAGCATAAAATTTAAAATGCTAGGAATCTTTATTCTTATATTTATTGTATTGGTAGCTAATAGTATCTGGGCGATAACCAATTTTAACAGATTAAGTGATTCAATTGAAAATATTATGTACTCAAATTATAGAAGCATAGAAGCTGCACAAAATATGACAGTTGCAATAGAGAGGCAAGATAGTGCTGAGCTTGCGTATATGTTTGGTGATAACTCTACTACTACAAAAATTTTCCAAGAAAATGAAGTAGAGTTTTTGAAATGGTTGTCAAGAGCACAAGACAATATTACAGAACCTGGAGAGAAAGAAATTATTGAAAAGATCAATAAGATATATATTGAGTATCTAAATGAATATGATGAATTAATTAGCATTCAAGAGAACCAAGGAATAGAAGAGGCCAGAACTTATTACTATAATCAAATACTTCCTACCTTTGAGAAAACTAAAACTGAATGTAGAAACTTACAGAACTTAAACCAAGATGGAATGATTATTCGTAAGGACAGAGCACACAAAATATCGAAGGGCGCTACTTTTTCAACGTCATTTGTATCACTAACAACAATTTTAGTAGGACTGATTTTTGCATTCTATTTAACAAACAACATAGTCAAACCAATATATAACTTAAAGGATAAAATCAAAAAAATATCAGAAGGTGATTATAGCCAACAATTAGATATAACTAGTGATAATGAAATAGGTGAATTAGCAAGGGAATTTAATATCATGTCAGAAAAGTTAAAAACATATGAATTACTAAATATTAAAAAGCTAATGAAAGAAAAACAAAAAGCAGAAGCAATAGTTGAAAGTATCAGTGATGGAATTATTGTTACAGATGAAAATAATAGATTACTGTTGGTTAATAGAGCTGCAGAAAAAAGTTTGTGTATTAGAGAAAAGAATGTATTAGGTAAGCATTTTCTAGAAGTAATAAAAAGAGAAGAAATATTTGAGATAATTGACAAGTTTAAGAATTTAGAAAATATAAATGATCATAAAAAATATATAGATATCACTACTAATGTTGATGAAAAAATAAAACACTATAGAATAAATGCTAAGCCTATTAAAGATAGGGATGGTGATAGTGTAGGTGTTGTAACTCTTATGCAGGATATTACAAAGCTTAAAGAGATTGATCAAATGAAATCAGACTTTGTTTCAACCGTATCTCACGAATTTAGAACACCATTGACCTCAATTAGTATGGCTGTAGGATTAATGCTAGACAAAATACCCGGTACTATCAATAAAGATCAAGAAGAGTTACTAAATGCAGTTAAAGAGGATAATGAAAGGTTGAAAAATCTTGTAAGTGATCTTCTAGATTTATCTAGATTGGAGTCAGGTAAAGTTCATATGGATATTGAATTAAATGACATAGGAAAAATTGTTGATTATGCTGCTAAACCATTCCATATGCAAGCAAAGGATAAGAACATTTCAATAAATATTGATATAAAAGAAGCCTTACCTAAAGTTAAAGCCGATTTTAATAAGATATCATGGGTGTTAACAAATCTTATTGGAAATGCATTAAGGTATACTCCTAGAGATGGAACAGGCAAAATAGAGATCATGGCAAAGGAAACAACAAATAAGATTCTAGTATCTGTCTCAGATAATGGGAAAGGGATACCTGAAGATTACCAAGATAAGGTATTTAGCAAATTTGTACAGGTGAAAGATGAAAATGGAGATTCATCAGGGGGAACAGGATTAGGATTAGCAATAAGCAAAGAAATAATTAATGCTCATGGTGGGGAAATCTGGGTCAATAGCAAAATAGGAGAAGGTAGTACTTTCTATTTTACTTTATATATAGGTGTATGATAGAGGGGGCTCGATATGAAAAAGATATTAATAGTAGAAGATGAAAAAAACATAGTATTATCATTAAAAATGTTTCTTGTTAAAGAGGGATATGATGTAAGAGTAGCTGTGAATGGACTTGATGCAATAGAGGTAGCACATGAGTATATGCCTAATGTAGTCTTACTAGACATTTTACTTCCTAAGATGAATGGGTATTTAGTATGTGAAGCACTAAAGGAAGAAATGGATACTTCACATATTCCGATAATATTCATGAGTGCAAAAACTCAGGAAGAAGATATTAAAAGAGCTTATGACGTGGGAGGAATAGACTATCTTATTAAGCCATTTACACATCAGCAGGTTAAAGACCTATTAATTAAATATTTTGAGGAGGAATAAAAGATGAATAAAAAAATTTTAGTTGTTGATGACGAAAAGAATATTAGAATGACTTTAAAACAATGTCTTATTGGTGAAAATTATGAGATAGACTTAGCTGTTAATGGTGAAGAAGGACTAGTGAAAATGCAAGAAAATCAGTATGATTTAGTACTTTTAGATATAAAGATGCCTGGATTAACAGGTATGCAAGTTTTACAGAAAATTAGAGAAACTCATCACAATATAGACGTTATTATGATGACAGCATATGGGACAATAGAAAAGGCTGTAGAGGCAATGAAACTAGGGGCTATAGATTTCATCAGCAAACCATTTACTCCTGATGAAATAAGAGAAATAGTAAGAAATGTTCTTGACAGAAGAGAGTTAAAAGAAAATAAGGTAGAAACTTTTAAAGAAACAATAGAGTTTGCAAAAAAATGTATTTTGCTAAAGGAAATTGATAAGGCTGAAGAATTTCTAAAAAAATCTATATCTAAAGATGTTAATTCTCCTGAGCCCCATAATCTTCTAGGTGTTTTAGCTGAGTATAAAAGAGATATTATTCAAGCACAAAAGCATTATAGAGCTGCACTAGCTTTAGATCCAACTTATAAGCCTGCAGAGAAAAACCTAGAAAGAACAGCTCAAATGAGATATACGAGAGCTGGTATTAATCTAGGGGGAGTGAATAATGAAGAATAGAGAAAAAGATGAATATATAGTTATTATTGGTTGTGGAAGATTGGGCTCTCATCTAGCCAGTTTGCTCTCAAAAGAAAGGAAAAGTGTGGTAGTTATTGATAAGGATCAACATTCTTTTCACAGGCTTTCAGATGATTTTAGCGGATTTACTATAGAGGCAGATGCTTTAGAAGAAGAAACATTACTAGAGGCAAAAATAGATAAAGCTGATGTAGTTGTTACTACTACAAATGATGACAATACAAACATTATGATAGCTCAAATAGCTAAGACAATCTATAATGTGCCAAAGGTTATTGCTAGGCTATTTGAGCCATCAAGACAGAGAGTATACGAAGAGCTAGACATCCAGACAATTTGCCCAACGATTTTATCAGCAATTGAGTTTAAGAATATAATTGTTGGAAAAGAAATGGAGGATTAGTAATGAATATAATTATTGTGGGAGGAGGTAAGGAAGTTCATTTCCTTACTAAATCTTTTGTTTCAAAGGGTTATAACGTAACCATAGTGAATAGTGATGAAGAATATTGCAGAAAGCTTGCTAGAATTCATAGTAGAGCAAACATTGTTCATGGTGATGGGACTAAACCCTATATTCTAGAGGATGCTGGAGCGGCGTATTCTAATATTGTCATAGCATTAACTCCCAAAGATGCTGATAATCTAGTAGTATGTCAGGTTTCTGAAATGATATTTAAAGTAAAGAAGACTTTTGCTATAGTTAATGATCCTAAGAATATACAGATATTTAAGAGACTAGGTGTAGATACTGTTGTAAGTACAGCTAATATTATTTCATCATTAATAGAACAGAAAATTTCTGTAGATGATATAACAAATCTTATCCCTATTGAAGAGGGAAAGGTAGCTATAATGGAGATTGAGATAAATGATAGCTTTCCAATACTTGGTCAAAAACTTAGCGAAATTGAATTGCCTAAGGATTCAATAGTAGGATGTATTATTAGAAGTGGGAATGCAGTTATACCAAGGGGTAATACAGTTATAATGAATGAAGATAAGCTTATTATTTTATCTTTGCCAGTGGTACAATCAGAGACCTTAAGGATAATTAGGGGAAGGATTGATTAGTTATGATATATGTTGAACAACTAAAGGAAAGATACCAATTAATAATTGGCTATTTAGGAACGATGATATTAGGTGTAGGAATAGCTTTGCTATTACCATTGCTGATATTACCTATATATAGAACCGAAGTAGATCAAGCACTATACTTTATTATTCCTTCAGCTATTGCAATTATTATAGGATATGTGTTAAGGCTCAAGATAAAAACTGTTAAGCAAGCTACTCTTACTCTTCAAGAGGGTGGAACGATAGTTATTCTATCATGGTTTATAACGGTAGTAATTTCGGCATTACCTTTTATTTTATCAAAACAACTTAATTTTACTCAGGCAATTTTTGAAGCTGTAAGCGGTTGGACAACAACTGGATTATCTGTAGTAGATGTAGCAAAGACTAGCAATATGTTCCTATTATGGAGAAGCTTAATGCAATTTTTTGGAGGAGCAGGTTTAGCTGTTGTTATGCTATCCGCAATAATTGGTCCCCATGGATTAGGATTATATAATGCGGAAGGAAGATCTGATAAATTGCTTCCTGATGTTGCTAAATCAACAAAGTTAATTATGGCTATATACTCAAGCTATATTGTAGCGGGAATTGTTCTTTACATTTTAGCAGGAATGCCTTGGTTTGATGCAATCAATCATTCTATTGCCGCTTTATCAACTGGTGGCTTTTCTACTAGGGTTGGAAGTATTGGAGAATATAATAGCTTTGCAATTGAACTTATAACTATAATATTAATGATATTGGGAACCATAAACTTTGCAGCACATTTTATTCTTCTAAAGGGTCAAATTAAAAAGTTTTTTAAAATTGGAGAGATAAGGTTTATGTTTTTTATATTGTCACTTTCAATCCCTTTAGTGTCTTTTTTTTCCTTATATAAGTTGTATGGATCTTTAGGCAAAAGTATAAGAGTTGGGATTTTTGAGACTGTTTCTGCTTTATCTACTACAGGTTTTTCTACTGTAGGATATGGAGATTGGAGTGGCGTAGGTATCTTTGTATTAATAGTGCTAATGATAATTGGTGGAGGTGCAGGTTCCACTGCTGGTGGATTAAAGCAGTATAGAGTGTATGTATTGATTAAGTCTCTTATTTGGAATATAAAAGCTTACCTATTACCTAAAAATATAGTAAGGCAAAATTATATAAACAGGCCTGAAGGTAAGTATTATGTATCAGATAAGCATGTTGTTGAGATAAGTAATTTTACTACAATATATTTAATTGCTTATGTAATAGGAGTATTTATTTTAGTAGCAAATGGATACTCGCTACAGGCATCAATGTTTGAGTTTGCCTCAAGCTTAGGTACTGTAGGATTATCCGTAGGAGTCACATCACCTGATGCACCAACTGCTGTACTTTGGACGGAAATTGTAGGAATGATGTTAGGTAGACTTGAATTTCTTGTGATTTTCTTTGCTGGTATGAAGATGTTTAGAGATATAAAAATGCTTGTTAAGAATTAAATGAAAGATGGGGAAATAAATATGTCTAGATTAAAGAGATATCAATTAAAAAAGGGCTGCTTAGTTTTTAGAGAAAAATTTGCTTTAAAACAAAAATACATGAAATAGTTTGGAAAAATACCATGCGAATTAAAGGTTTTAAAATAACTGAGGAATAACTATTCTACAGATTAGTTAATAAGAATTAACTTATTCAAATTTTCAATTAATTAAGCTAAAAAAAGAAAGGATAAAAAGAGGGATAAAGAAAGAATTTGATACAGTAATAATGGTATTACATTTCACTACAAAGCTTGGAGTGGTAAATCATATTACAGATACAAGGGAGCATCTCAGAATAGAGTACACTCCTTTTAATTTTTTAAAGAAAAATTTTAGTTAAATATTGGTTATAGCTGGATGTAGCAGATCAATGAAAGAAGTCCTAGAAGAAAAACACGCCGGGAGAAAAACAGGAGAGTCAAAAACAGAAAAAACGTGAAGAATATGAAGAAAAGAGAAAAGAAAAAGTTACTGGAAGTGTACCGAAATCACTTGGAGCCATTGAATCAAACTCAGATTACTAAAGTGTGGTATAATATGTAATTAATAAAAGTCATCTGTAAACAGATATTTGCGACACTATTGCCGTGTAATATACCATAATGATAGAATTACCGACATAGTTTGTCGGTAATGAAACGTCAGTGAAAATCCCTCAAAAGTTCACAAGAAATCTTATACAATAAAAATTTTAGATTTTGAAAGGAGAATTTATGAATGAAATAAAGTTTCCAACGATAAATCATAAGAATTATATACAGGTTATTTATCAGTATTGTTTAGAACATAAATTTTCTATGATAATAAAAGGTTCTATGGCAAAAGGATATGCAACAAGATTTTCAGATATAGACTTAATAATTCTTGGAAAACTTACTAATCAAAATGTAAATGATTTAATTACTGTATATGGACAACCTGTAATGACTAATTTTACTGAAAATCCTAAAGATATATTAATTCTTGTTTATCCCAATAATATTTCTGTTGATTTAGATCTAAGAGAAAGCATTACAACTGAAGATTTGAAAGATAGTAAGATTTTAATTAAATATGATGAAAGTTTTTGCTTGAGTGAAGGACAAGCAAAAAGAAAAAGTATAAATTCAATATATCTACCTAACAGACCAGAATGGTATAAAGTTTTACGATTAATACATAAAGGAATTACCAAGTATTTATCAAATAAAACAGATAGTGCATATATTTTCTTATCAGAAATAAAAGAAAAGCTAAAATTAATTGGTATTACAAATTCAAATATCAGTGATAATTTCCATGAGGACATGAAAAATATCTTTGGAGAAATGTGTAAAAAATTTAATATTGATTTAGAAATAAAAATTTTATTTAAAAACCTATTTAAAGAATTAGATTCAAAAAATTAATTTTGTAAATTAAAAATACACAACAAAGACCGCGAGTTTGGGACTTCCACTAACACAGGAATTGAGTTCGTTGCGGTAGGGTTAAGCCTTTAAATTAGAACCGCAGTACATCTTTCCCCCTTGTTGTCACAGGCTCAAAGATGTCTTGAATCCAAAACGTTATATGACAGACGAAAAACTAAGGTGAATTATAACAAATTTTTTAATAAAAGAGCGTTTAGATGAAAGCATCGACTTTAAAGGGAGAAAGAATTGTTTTACAGCAAATAAATACAAAAAAAGATGCATTAGAATGGTATGAAATTATGAATGATGAACAAATGCACTTATGGACAGGAAATACTGTATCTAAGGACATAAGCGAAACTGAGAGACTTTTGAGTACATATAAGAACCATGAAGATTTAATAGCGTGGACAATTGAAAAAAATGATAATAACAAAATGATAGGAACATATTGGATTGGAGTACCTCATCTACAAAATAATAAAAAGATTATTACTGTAGAGGCGCAAAGAATTGGACGAGAATATTGGCGTAAAGGATATACTCGAGAAGCTAGGGAATTAGCTAATGATTGTCAAAGGTTTTTTGAAAAAAAGTAGCATAACTATTAGAGTTTGAAACATCAATAAATAGAATTGGACTCATATAATACCTCCTGTTTTCACTAAATCCTAAGAAGCGACAGTTCCTCAGGTTCACGAGGTAATGCGGGTGCAAAACCCCAGCTTACCAGCTTAATCGAGGTAACAAGTCTAGTCTAGGCTTCGGACGTTATCGGAAAAAATGAGGCAAAACAAGGTGTATCCGTGCGTGGATTGTGTAAGCAAAGTATTGAAGTGTTCATCAAATGCATAGTGGTTTGGTAAGGTGAACTCAAGATTATATATAAACTACTGGAGGGTTAAGCTATGGAAATATATACGAAAAAAAAGTTGGAAGAAAGAAATGACAGAATAATTAAAGCAGTTATAAAAAAGGCAGAAAAAGTCTGCCCAGGAGCAATTGCCTTAATAGGAGTTGCAGGCTCATTCCATTCGGGTGACATATATGAAAAATCCGACTTAGATCTATGTATTGTTATCAATGATGACAGTGCTAGGAAAGTAGAATCATGCTTTATATTGCAGGATGTGGGCTTCGATATATATTGTACTCCTTGGAGCAGACTCGAGGAAATGGCAGAGTATAATAATCCATTTATTACAAAATTACTTGAATTAGATATTGTATATTGCAATGATGACAAGTATATGGATAAATATATGGAATTAAGGTCAAAAGTCACATGTAAATTAAATCAAGAATATTCAATAGAAGATAATGAGAAGGCTGAAAAATTTGTTAACGAAGCAAGCCAAGGATATGCTGATATAATGATGAGTAGTAAATATGGAGAATGTAGGTATGCGCTAACAGATATGTTATATTGTATTGAGTTTGCTATTTATATGTATAATAAGGCATATATAAAAAGAGGCATTAAGAGAATTCCGGAAGAAATTTCTACTATGAAATATCTACCGGTGGGTTTTAATGAATTATATTGGAAATTAATTAAAGCAGAGAGTGTTGAAGAGATTAAAGAAACATCAACAATATTAATGAAAGTAGTAAAAGATTTTGCAAAGCTAATGAGGGATAGGGTTATTATAAAAAAAGAAATCACAGAAGCTGATATTAAAGGTACCTATGAAGAAATTTATTCTAATTGGAGAAACAAAATGTACCATGCTGTTGATAAAAATGATACTTACTTATCATTGATGACAGCGGCGAGTTGTCAACAATTCTATAACGATATGTATAGCCAATACAATATTGACAGAATAGACCTTATGAAAAATATTACATCAGATAACTTAATGTTATTGGCTAAGGCATTTGATGATGCGATGGAAGAATATAAAAAGAACTATGACAGACTTGGCACTAAGATTAAATGTTACAAAGATTTGGATGTATTTGAAAGAGAGTATTTGAGGTAAAAAGAGTATAATGCGAAATTAGGCTAATTCGCAGTTTTTATATATTCTGAAATAAGTGGCTTGCGGAAGAAAGATATGATTAAAAGGCCACTATCCGTGATCACCTCTGAATCACGGGGCATCATACGTCCGATAACAATGCATCTGCACAAGGGCACGAAAAGCTGGTGTATAGAGTAGACGTGTTATATTGCTTCACCTGGTGCAAGCACTGCTCAGCAGTATTCTTTATATGTTCGATTCAGCAACATTGTAGATGTCAAACGTTATCTACAATACTCACTTTATGAAAATATTATTTTTGTTGTAGAATTTTTAGCATAATGTTATTATAGTTATAAATTAAGATTATATTTTGAGGTTGATAAAAAGGGGGAGATTATAATAAAGGCATTATGCATTATTGCAAGTCCAAGAGATAATGGAAGTACAGCATATTTGATTGATAAGGTAATTGAAGGTATTAAACAAAGTGGTGCAGAAGTATCACGTTATTGTCTTGGAGGTACTAAGATAGAATATTGCATAGGTTGCAAAAGTTGTGAAAAAACTGGTGAATGTTTTCAAAATGACGATATAAATATGATTATAAAAGATTTGATAGATTCAGATATTGTAGTAATAGGCTCACCATCCTATTGGGGAGATATTACAGGTCAACTTAAGGTATTTTTTGATAGAAATACACCTTATTCTGATACAAATCCTAATCGTACATTTAAACATCGAGAAAGAGTTGGACTTTCAATAGCAGTTAGAACCGGTAATAATGAAGAGGAAAATGCTCATATTATAAAAACAATTGAACATTATTTTGGGCACATGGGAATAAAACCAGTTGCAAATCTTTCGGTTTGTGGGGTATCAGTATTAGATGATATATTGACTAAAGAAGATATCATAAAAAAAGCATATGAATTAGGTGTTAAAATAACTGAAGAAATATAGAACAATCAATTCATTCATTTATTTGCAAACGATGAATCCGCTTTATGTCCATATAACTTCTTATTATCCATATCTAATTTTTTTGTCAACAATAATATCTCTGATAACATCTTTTGAGAGATTTTTGTTCTCATTAAAACTTAAAAATAAATATTTCATTTAAAGTTAATTTAATGCTTTTTAATAACTTGGTGTTAGTATAGAATCATGAACAACAAAATATTAAAGGAAGGTTAGAATCAACCTTCCTTTTCTTGTTCTTTTTCTTTTTGTTCCTTATTTTTTTTTATTAAACGTTCTATGATTTCTAAAATAACCATATAAGCATCCATATATAATTATATGACGTAATAAATAAAATATGATTATTCATTAATTGTAACTATACACAATGGATACGGCAATTGCGGTAACTATAATTCCAGAATATCCAGCGCCTACCCATAATATGATAATTGGTGCTAATGCTGTTTTTGGAAGACTATTGAGTATAACTAGATAAGGGTCCAATACTTTTGCAATAAAATCTGACCACCATAGAAGGATGGCTATTAGAATACCTAAAATAGTACCAGCTATGAAACCAATAACAGTTTCCATTACGGAGATACCGATATGTTCAAATATTGCACCATTATTTAAATACTTAATGAACAACTTCCAAATGCCGGATGGATAACTAGTTAAGAACGTATCTATCCAACCCAATCTTGCAGCTACTTCCCATAAAACCATTGAAAGTATCAATACGGATATTTGTGTTATCAAAATGGCTTTTTTTCTAGAGTTTACTTTTCTTATAAATTCCTTATGCTCTGTCGATATATGGTTGTTATTTTTTGTTTTTTGACTAGACATGAACATCAAGCTCCTTCCATATTTTATTGAAATAATGCCTGAATTCTGGAGCTTCCCTGCATTTTATAGGCGTTCTAACTCCATTAGGACAGCTTAGTTCAATTGGGATGATGTCTTTTATTATGGAAGGTCTGTTTGATAGTACAACAACTCTATCTGCCATAGATATAGCTTCATCTATATATGCAAAAAGACAAAGAGTTTTAGTTATTATTGTATTTGTCTAGTAGCTGCTTTTCGCCCATTTTAACTAAATCTCTTACAATATATCCAGTATGACTAGAAGCTAGTGATTTAGGATCATTAACTCCAAACTCTTTTGCTAGCTCTGTTTTATACTGCTCTAGCGCTTTTCGTGCTTCAGGCACAACAAGTCTATTTTTAGTCAATGTTTCCAACTCCTTTTAATGATTTTAATTAATATATATAATAGTAGGATGTGTAGAGAATGAAATAAATATGCTAACTAGGATTTCTATAACCGAACATAGAGTGAAAATTCTTTTTGTATTATCAAACAAAATTATATTGATTTAGAAAAAATATAATGATATACTGTATTATGGTAAAGAGATTAACATTTCTAAACAAAATCCTCCGTGACTCTATTGGAAGGAGTTGTGAGAAAGTGTGAAGATCTTCCAATAATCTAGGAGGTGAAATTATGGCGGATAAAACATTAGTTTGTAATGACTGTCAAAAAGAATTTGCTTTCACAGAAAGAGAGCAAGAGTTTTACACAGAAAAAGGCTTTGAAGAGCCAAAAAGATGCCCAGATTGTAGAAAAGCTAGAAAACAACAGAAAAATCAAAGAAGCTCAAGATACTAATCTGAAGACTTAAGACTGTGAGATAATTCCCACAGTCTTTACTGTTTTTTGACTTCAAGCATAGATACTCTCAGCACTTCGCCATCCCATACTATCGATTCTACTAGTATATCTATAATTCTTTTCTTTTCGTCAAAGCTTAAATTATTAACATTTTCGCTAAAATTAACTATTAAGTCAAGAATTAAATCTATGTTTTTTTTATATAATTCAATTGAGGATTCATTTTTATGTTTATATATTAACAACTTGTCTTTTATCTCATGTATTTTTAAATCTAAGCTTTCAATCTGCTTTATTATATAATCAGATGCTCTTGAAGAATTGTACTTAGATAATTGTATTACTAAACTTTCAACGGCTTTTTCACAAGAGTTAAGCTCTTCTTCGAGAAATAGCTTTTGCTTATTAGGATTAGTAAAAAGCTTTTTGTCAAAGTTAGTACAGTTATTTATATAGCTTAACAAATATTTTTTATTGTAAGCTAATTTTTTTATAGAATTGACAATATAATCATCAGCTAGAGGACCATTTAGATTATTAATATTGCATTCTCCGCTTTTGGTTTTTTCTTTTGTTAAGCATTTATAATAATAATAAGTTCTACTCTTCTTCTTGATTACTGTTATTCTCAGCTTTGATCCACAGTTTTTACAGATTAGAAGAGGTGTTATAAGGCCAATTTTACCAGTTCCTGTTCTAGAGGACTTTCTTTTATTTTTCTCAAGTGTGTTTTGTACTTTAATCCATTCTTTTGATGATATAATTCCTTCATGTTTACCAACTGATACGATCCATTTTGATTTATTGTTTAAAGTAACAGAATTTTTTTTCTCATTATGTTTATTAAATACCATTAGTCCACATAAACCATCAAAATCCTCCTTGCTATTAGATATTTCAGAATTCATATTGCTAAAATATTCATATGTATGATTGTCTGCTACTACGTACACTGGATTGGATAAGATAATTTTCAGTGTACTTTTATCAAAGGTGCTATTATTTCTAGTCTTTAATTCTTTTTTTATAGTCCATTTTTCAAGCTTTGTTAATGATTGTAATTTTAAATACTCCCTGAAAAGAAGTTTTATTATCTCGACTTCTTCTTTTATAGGTGTAAGAATATACATTTTTCTTTTATTATTCTCTTTATCATAATATACAGTTTGCTTACTCTTAAAGCCTAAAGGAGTTCTTCCACCTAGCCATCTTCCAGTACGAGCTAATTGGTACATATTGTCCCTAATACGTTCAGTTATAGTCTCTCTTTCAAGCTGAGCAAAAACTGAAGCTATGTACATCATTGCACGACCCATAGGGGTACTAGTATCAAACTGTTCTCTAATCGAAATAAAAGATATATTCTTTGATTGTAAAAACTCTATTGTTTTTGCAAAATCTGATATGTTCCTACTCATTCGATCAAGTCTATAGCAGACTATGATTTGAAATTTCTTTTCTTTGGCGTCCTTTATCATCTTTTTAAACATAGGTCTATCTGTATGTCCGCCCGAGAATCCCTCATCTTCATAAATTAGAAAATTATCTACTGAGAAATAGCTTAAAGCATATTCTTTACAAAGATCAATTTGATTCTGTATAGACTCTCCTTTGTCTGTTTGTTTTGACTTCCGTGAATATATGGCCACAACAGGCATAATCATCCATCCTCATTTATTTTTTAAAAACTATCTTTTATATATGAAATATTAACATGAAGCTTAAATTATGAATAAAATTGACATACATAAATGAATAGTACAAACACGAAAAATCATATGATTTACCAGAGGTGGTGTTATGTCTAAAAAACAAAATATAGAAGTAGTTATGAACATCACTAATGCTGAAAATCTAGAAAAGCTAATGGCTAAAGCGATAGCAGAAATAGTAATAAATAGAATAGATAAACTTCCTGATGAAATAAAAGAATATGCATATAATGAGGTTTTAAGATCTTTAGAAAATAGTAATTCTAGGTAAATAAGCTTAATCAAAAAAGCCATATATGCATTTTTACATATATGGCTTCGGTATTATTATTATTGTTTTACAAATACTACGTTTATAGCCTTCACAAGAGCTTCTACATCGTCACCTTGATTAAATCCTGCTTCTTCCATACTATCTCTCGTCATCACGGACGTTAAACTTACAGTATCTCCTGTTCAGGTTCCGCGCATTTTTATTTCGGCCATTACATTGTCAGTTTTTATCTCTTCGATTTTTCCTACAAATTTGTTTCTTACACCAGCTTCCAAACTATTCATCTCCTTTTTATCATATTATTGATATAATCTATAACTTTGAACGTTATTATAGACATTCTCAATACTATTATTCAGTTACTAAGTTATATTTATACCTTAACTTTTTATAACGAATAGGAAAGTTTTACTTTTATAACCCATAGGAAAGTCCTAGTTTTACTTAATATAAACTTTCCGTATATGAGTTTCAAAAAAGACAACATTATAATGCTTCTTTAGAAGCCTTTTTTATAAATGTATTAAGTAGGTTGATAATAAAGTATAATATAGATTAAGATGATTTAATATACATTTTAAAGGAGAATTAAAGTATGAGAAATATAAAACTGATAATACAATATGATGGAACTAGATATAAAGGATGGCAAAAACAAGACAATACTGATATGACAATTCAAGGGAAAATAGAAGCAGTGCTTAATAGAATGACAGATGAGGATATAGAAATAATAGGGTCTGGCAGAACTGATGCAGGTGTTCATGCAATAGGACAGGTTGTAAATTTTAAAACTGAATCAAGCTTTACGTTAAAAGAGATAAAGGATTTTTTATATACATACTTACCAGATGATATAGTTGTTGTTTTTGCAGAAGAAGTGGGTGAAAGATTTCATTCAAGATACAATGCAGTTTCCAAAAAATATATGTATAGGATATGGAATGATAAATATCACAATCCATTCTGGCGTAAATATGCTGTTCATATTAAGGAAAGCTTGAATATAAGTGAGATGAAGAAGGCTGCAGATTATCTTATAGGAGAACATGACTTTTCAAGCTTTACAACATTGAAATCAAAGAAAAAATCTAAGGTAAGAGAGATATATTCTATTAAAATAATAAAGAATGACAATCAAATTGATATAGTCTTTCATGGCAATGGCTTTCTATATAACATGGTAAGAATAATAGTTGGTACGCTGATTGAAGTAGGATTAGGTAAAATTAAGGCAGATAAAGTAAATGAAATATTGAATAAACAAGATAGAAAATATGCTGGACCCACTGCTGTAGCTAAAGGGCTATATCTTTTGCAAGTAGAATATGATAGTAAATCTGAATAAATCAATAATTTTGAAGAGACACTAATCTAGTAAATAAACTAGAGAGGTGTTTTTTATGTTGAATTCTATTTTATTGAAATTACTTGATCCAATAACAGATGATATGGTCCAAAAACTATTTACTGAAGATTACCCAGACAATCCATATATAGCTATAACTGCTGCTCAGAAGCTTACTCCAAAAGCTATCATAGAGGCTGCAATTAGGGCTGAATCAGGTAAGGTTCTTAAGCTTCCGTATGGAGGGGTAGTTAATCTATCTCCTTGGGAAAAAATATTGCTTAATCCAAGGCAATTATTTCAACTTCCTACAGCAGACTTAAATAGAATAACTACAGACACAATAATAGGACCTAATGCAAAAAAACCACTCAAGCTTGATATTCCAATAATGATAACAGGTATGTCGTATGGAGGCTCATTAAGCTTAAAGATGAAAATGGCTTTAGCTAAGGGTTCAGCAGCTGTAGGTACATCTACTAATACAGGTGAATCTGCTGTTGCTGAAGAGGTAAGAAAATCTGCGAAATATTTAGTGGGACAGTATAATCGTGGAGGACTGATGACTACTCCAGAGATGCTTAGTCAGCTAGATGCTATAGAAATCCAGCTTGGTCAAGGTGCATGGGGAGGAGCAGTAGAATCAACCAAGTATGCAAACACAATAGATACGCACCTAAGAAATGTCTGGAAATTGAGTGAGGGAGAAGATTGTACAATATATTCTCGAATGCCTAATGTAGAGATGAAGACAAGTAAGAATATAATAGAGCTTGTAAACAGTGTTAAGAGTCAGTATGACGTTCCAGTTGGTATTAAAATAGCCGGCACTGACTTCATTGAATACGAACTTGAGGTCATTTCAAAAACTAATGCAGATTTTATCACAATAGATGGTAGTGAAGGAGGTACTGCCGTTGCTCCACCTACACTATCAGAAAATGTTGGACTTCCTACATTACATACATTAGCTAGAACTATAGGGTGGCTAGAAGAAAATAAGATGAGAGGAAGGTTTAGTGTTATTGCTGCAGGGGGATTGTCTACACCTGGACATTTCTTAAAAGCTATGGCTTTAGGAGCAGATGCAGTTTATATTGGCTCAATAGCTGTATTTGCTACGGTTCAATGTCAGGCGGTTAAGGCTTTACCAGAAGCTCCGCCAACACAACTGGCTATACATAATGGCGAACATACTGATAAGCTAAATGTTGAAAAAGGTGCAAAAAACCTTTCGAACTTTTTAACTTCTTGTGTTCAAGAGATGAAAATGGTAGTTCAAGCTGTAGGCAAGAATTCTATAAAAGAGCTAAGCAAGGAGGATTTGGTTACAGTTGATAAAGAACTAGCAGAAATTTTAGATATAAGATATGCCGGAAGTCCTCGATTATCCTAACAAACAATATAATAATTTTTTATAACAAAATTAGATCAAAAGCTGAATTTTTTAGAAAAAAAGTAGAATAATATTGAAGAAACAAAAATATTGAGGAGAGTGAAATCAATGGCTGAAATCAAATTTTGTGAAACTAACTTTGCTGAAGGTGTAGAGGAGGTTATGAAAAAGCTAGAAGAGGAAGGAATAGATTATGAAGTAGAAGCTTGTTTAGGATATTGTGGTGATTGTGCAATGGGACTAATTGCTTTGGTAGATGATGAGTTAGTTGCTGCAGAGACTACTGATGAGTTATATGATGAAATACAAAAATTAATTTGACAATAAGATAGATTAGAGCTAGAAGTGGTCATGATAAATGGCCACTTTATATTTATTAATAACTTATACTCATAATGGGGAAAATGGAACTATATACAAGCATTAAGGAGAGTGAACAGATGATAAGCTTAAGCATCAATGACAAATTCTACAATGTACCTAAAGATATTACTGTATTTCAGGCCTGTCAACAGGTAGGAATTAATATTCCTTCACTATGCTATGATGAAAGACTTGAGCCAGAAGCATCATGTAACTTATGTGTTATTGAAATAGAAGGGCGAAGAGAACTGGTGACTTCATGTTCTACTAAAGTAGAAGAAGGAATGCAGATTCAGACACAAAGTAATAGAGTAATAGCATCAAGAAAAGAAGTATTAAATTCACTATTAATGAATCGACCCTATGCTTTCTCCAATTGTTATAAACTGAATGGGTGTAAACTACATGACTACTGTAATGAATATGGCATTTTTAGTGAAATAGATGTTTTTGATAAAGAACAGTATCCTATAGATGATAGCAGTCTATTTTACTATATTGATCCTAATAAATGTATTAAATGCAATTTGTGCATAAGAGTATGTGAAGAGCTACAGGGCAAAGGTTGTCTAGATTATGATGATGAAGGAAATATAACAAAGAAACCTACTTTTGGTGCTGTAAACTCTGAAGATAATGAATGTGAAGAGTGTGGAAACTGTATATCTGTATGTCCTACTGGGGCGCTAGTTCCTAAGCAATTTTTAGAAGAGTTTGCAGAGCTACAGGAAACTGAAATTTCAGGTCAGAAAGGCACAGAGCCAGAAGAGCTAAGAAACGTAAAAACTACTTGTTCATACTGTGGAGTTGGCTGTCAGATGGAATTAGTAGTTAAAAACGATCATGTAGTAGATGTAAAACCTGTTAATGTACTGCCTAACAAAGGATTACTTTGTGTTAAAGGTAGATTTGGATATAAGTTTATTAATCATCCAGATAGATTAAAAACACCACTCATTAAAAAAGATGGAAAATTTGTGAAAGCAACATGGGAAGAAGCATATAGTTTAATAACTGAAAAAGCTAAGAAGATAAAAGGTGAGCATGGTGGAGAAGTGTTTGGAGGACTAAGCTCAGCAAGATGTACCAATGAAGAGAACTACTTATTTCAAAAACTTATTAGAGGAGCTTTTGGTTCAAACAACATAGACCATTGTGCACGACTCTGACACTCGTCAACAGTTGTAGGACTTGCAACTACACTAGGAAGTGGAGCTATGACTAATAGTATTGATGAAATATTAGAAACAGATCTTATGTTTGTAATCGGATCCAATACTACTGAGAATCATCCTGTTATAGCAACCCAAATGAGGAAGGCGAAAAAAAACGGAGCTAAGCTTATAGTAGCTGATCCCAGAAAAATTGAGCTGGCTAAAATAGCTGATGTATTTCTTCAAATAAAACCAGGTACTAACATTGCATTGATAAATTCTATGATGAACGAGATAATCAAAAATGATTTACATGATAAGAAATTTATCGAAGAAAAAACTGAAAACTTCAATGAATTTGCTGAACATGTTAAAGAATTTTCAGTAGAAAAAGTAGCAGATATATGCGGTATTGATCCAGAAGAAATACGGAAAGCAGCAAGAATATATGCAGATGCTGAGAAAGCAGGAATATACTATGCAATGGGAATAACTCAACACATTTCAGGTAGCCTCTCTGTTATGGCACTGTCTAATCTAGCTATGCTTTGTGGAAATATCGGAAAGGAATCCGCAGGTGTAAATCCTTTGCGTGGCCAAAATAATGTACAGGGCTCATGCGATATGGGTAGTCTGCCAGGAGATTTTCCTGGATATCAAAAAGTATATAAAAAGGAAATGATAAAAAAGTTTGAAAATGCTTGGGGAGTAAAGCTTCCTTTAAAGTCAGGGTTAACTTTATCAGAAATAATTCATGGAGGAGAAGATGGTAGCATAAAGTTCTTGTATATTATGGGAGAAAACCCTATGCTTACAGATCCTGATTTGAAAAATGTAAAAAAAGCTTTAGAGGGCATTGAGTTTCTAGTAGTACAAGATATTTTTTTAACTGAAACAGCAGAGCTTGCAGATGTAGTACTCCCGGCAGCATCATTTGCTGAAAAAGATGGAACATTCACAAATACTGAGAGAAGAGTGCAAAGAGTTAGAAAGGCAATTGAACCAATTGGGAATTGTAAACCTGATTGGATAATTATTATGGAAATAATGAATAGACTAGGAATGGAGAAAAAGTATAATCATCCATCAGAAATAATGGAAGAGATTTCTGAATTAACTCCCGAATACGGTGGGATAACATATGACAGAATAGAGGAAGTTGGGATACAATGGCCATGTTTAGATAAGAATCATCCTGGTACTAAGTTTTTACATAAAGGGAAAATTGATAGAGGAAGAGGATTATTTGTAACTGTAGATAACATTTCGAGTGCAGAGCTTGCTGATGTACATTACCCTTTTATTATGACCACAGGTAGAGTTCTATTCCAGTATCATACTATGACAATGACTGGTAAAGTGGAAGAATTGAATAAAAAAGTTTCTGAGTCTTATATAGAAATGAATAAAGCGACTGTTGATAGACTTGGACTGAAAGACGGCAGTAAGGTTAGAGTGACTTCTAGACGAGGATCAATAATTACTACAGTAAAAGAAACTGACATAATTGAAGAGGATGTATTATTTATGCCATTTCATTTTTCTGATGCTAAAGTAAATTACTTAACAAATCCAGAAGTAGATCCAGTTGCAAAAATTCCAGAGCTCAAAGTTGCAGCTGTGCGAGTAGAAAAGTATAGTTAGTCTTTTTGAATACATAGCTTCTGCTATATCATGTGTTACCATCAGGGCAGTTTTTTTCTCTTGCTTTAAAATAGAACCTACTTCATCAGCTATAGCAAGTCTAGTTTGATAATCAAGCGCTGAAAATGGTTCATCTAACAGTAATATTTCTGGTTGAACAGCTAATGTTCTTATTAAAGCAACTCTTTGTCTCATACCTCCTGAAAGCTGCCTTGGGTAATGTTTCTTAAAATCCGATAGACCATAGGTATCTAATAATTTTTCTGCAAATGATCTTGTTTTGTTATTTACTTTGTTTCGTATTTCTAACCCAATTAGAACATTATCTAGAATATTTCTCCATTCAAATAAGTGATCACGTTGGAACATGTAACCTATGTCTTTACTTGCACCTTTAATTTCTTTGCTATTAATACGTATACTTCCTTTAGTTGGTCTAATTAAGCCTGCAATTATAGATAGCAGTGTTGACTTACCACACCCACTAGGACCTACTAGAACCACTATTTCTCCGTGAAATATATCAAGAGTGATTTCTTTTAGAGCGACAGTTTCACCATCAAGTGTATGATAATTCATACCAACATTATTTATTTCTACTATCTTTCTATCGTTCATCCCTATCGTCTCCTTAAACAAAAATCTAGATACCTTATAATATTCACATAGAAAGTATTTCGTGATAAATATAAAGAAATGCTGTTTATTAGTTTCTAATTGTGTTCTCAAAAGGATATAATTATTTATATGACTAATAAGGGAGAATAAGCCATGTCGAATGTTAGAAAAAAAGTCATTGCTATAAACAGCAGCAAAAGAAGAATGAATACATATAGCATACTAATAGATTTAGCTGAAAAACTAAAAAATAAAAACATTGATTTAGAAATAATAGACCTCTTTGATTATAAAATTAATTCATGCCTAGGATGTGAAGTATGTATTCGAGGCAAGGATTGTCCACTCAAAGATGACACTGAGATAATTATGAAAAAACTTAAACACTCAGATGGAATAATATTGAGCTCTCCAGTTTACATGAGTAATGTTTCAGGTAAACTTAAGACTTTTTTAGACAGAACTTGTAAGTGGTTCCATAGGCCAGAGCTTATAGGAAAGCCTGCTATGGTTGTTTCAACTACAGCCGCTTCAGATTTAAAAACTACATTAAAATATCTAGAAAAGGTAAGTACACATTGGGGACTTCACGTTGTCAGTAAAATAGGAAGAACTGTAAGTAATCAAAACGAAGAGAGAGAAGAAAAAGAATTCATGAAATTTGTTAGTCATATGTTTATGACTAATGCTCAATATAAGCCTTCTTTAAAACAGCTAATTTATTTCCAAGTTCAGAAAGTGCTAGCATTGAAAGTACTTGAGGTAGATCGTTTGTACTGGGAGGAAAGAAACTGGGATAGTAAGATTTTCTTTTATGACAGTAAAATTAGCTTAATTAACAGGTTCATATCTAAAGCATTTTATAATATGTTATATTTAAAAATTAATAAAGCAGAGGAAATAAATAAACAACATTGAAATTATAATATAGATAGATAATACATATTTCTAGCGTTTGTTAAAAATTAACCAAAGATTGTTTTAATTATAACAATGTTTAATACATAACCAAGTGCAATTAACGTTGAAAGCACTTGGTTTTTTTATTCTGAGTAAATAACAGGAAATATAACCAATATAAAAATGTTTGTAGAAAAGTTACAAAAATTTTGATCGTATACATGAGCATCTTTCCATTTAATGATAAAATACCTCCTAAACTTCTAAGTGTATAGCATAGTGGAGAAATAGTATGACATATTTTACGTATTTATAGCCATAATTTGTTAAATAAATATCAACGTATATTTGTAATTATTCTATAAAAATTGTTCGTGAATTACTTTTTGATTGGCTGAAATTGCAGTTTTATGCCTTTATGTAGCTATTTTTTAATGGTAAAATGTTAATGAATATTAGAAGGAGGTTGCTGAGATGAATAAAGTTTTAACTACATGTGGATATTGCGGCTGCGGCTGTAATTATTATATAAATATTGTTGATGGTGAAATAGTTGGTATTACACCTAAACAAGACCATATTGTTAGCCGCGGGAGACTTTGTGTTAAAGGGTGGCAAGGATATAGCTTTGTAAGTCATAATGATAGACTTAAGCAACCACTGATCAAGCAACAGGACGGAACGTTTAGAGAAGTTGAATGGGAAGAGGCAATAGAGTATATTGCATTATCCTTTAAGAATATTGTTAATAAGAATGGATCAGAATCAATAGGGTTATTGTCATCTGCGAGGTGCACAAACGAGGAGAATTATTTAGCTACTAAACTAGCAAGAGCGGTACTAAAAACTAGCAGTATAGATCATTGTGCACGTCTCTGACACAGTCCAACTGTAGCTAGTTTAGCTAACCAACTTGGTAGTGGAGCAATGACAAACTCAATAGATGAAATATCTAGATCAGATGTAATATTTGTTATTGGTTCTAACACTACAGAACAGCATCCCGTTATTGGTATGAGAATTATAGAAGCTGTTAAGAAAAACGGAGCAAAGCTAATTGTTGCTGACCCTAGAAGAATACAATTGGCAGAGTTTTCATCTATATATGCAAAACTAACTCCTGGTACCAATCTTGCTTTAATCAATAGTATGCTTAATGTCATAATATATGAAGGTTTGGAAAACAAGGAATTTATCCAAAATAGAACTGAAGGATATGAAGAATTAAAAAAATCCATTGAAAAGTATACTCCAGAATGGGCTGCTGATATAACTGGAATAGATGCTGAAACAATACGTGGAATGGCTAGAGCCTATGCACAGGCGAAGAATGCTTCTATTATTTATGCAATGGGAATAACTCAACACATAACTGGTACAATGAATGTTTCAGCACTTGCAAATCTTGCCATGGTAACCGGTCAAATAGGAAAAGAGTTCTCTGGGATAAATCCGTTAAGAGGCCAGAATAATGTTCAAGGTGCATGTGATATGGGTGCTTTGCCTGATACATTACCTGGATATCAGAAACAAAATGATGAAGCAGTGATTGCAAGATTCGAAGAAAAATGGGGAAGAGGTTTTGCAAGAGGTAAGGGACTAACTGTTACACAGATGATGGATGGAGCATTGAAGGGAACTATTAAATCATTGTTTATAATCGGAGAAAATCCAATGCTTTCTGATTCTGATATTAGTCATGTTCAAGAATCTTTAGAAAGCCTTGAACTGCTAGTTGTTCAAGATATTTTTATGACTGAGACAGCACAAATGGCAGATGTTGTTTTGCCAGCAGCTAGCTTTATGGAAAAGGAAGGAACATTTACTAACACTGAGAGAAGAGTTCAGAGAGTAAGAAAAGCTATTGAACCTGTTGGAAATAGTAGAGCAGATTGGAGAATATTATCAGATATTATTAAGGCGATGGGGTATCCAGCTGAATATTCATCTCCTTCAGACATAATGGAAGAAATCAGAAGTATTATTCCATCATATGGTGGGATAACTTATGAAAGAATAGAAAAAGAGGGAATACAATGGCCATGTCCAGACGCTACTCACCCTGGAACAAAATATCTTCATAAAGATAAGTTTTCTAGAGGAAAAGGAAAATTTATAGTTAATGAATATAGAGGTCCAGGAGAGATAATAGATATAGACTACCCTCTTGTATTGACAACTGGTAGAACACAACACCACTATCATACAGGTACAATGACAAGGCGATCATGGGCTCTAGATAGAGAGCAGCCTAGAGGGTTTATAGAGATAAATCCAATAGATGCTGAGAAACTTGGAATAAGGAACAATGCAGTAGTAAAAGTTTCTTCAAGAAGGGGTTCTCTAATAACTAATGCTCATGTAACAGATAAAATAAATGCTGGGGTTGTGTTTATGCCTATCCACTTTGGCGAGGCTCCTGTAAACAAGCTTACAAACAGGAATCTTGACCCTGTTTCTCAAATACCAGAATTGAAGGTAAGTTCAGTTAGAATAGAGGTGGTTAAATAATGTATTTATTAAAAGAAAAAGATCTAGAAACAGTTTTACAGTATTGGAAGGAATCATTTGCCTTATTTACACCGACTGAGCAGGATGGAGCAGTTCATCTTCTACCATATAATAAAGATACCTTTACTCTTGACTATGTTAATTTTACAATGCCATTTAAGAAGTACTTGTTTGGTCAAAAAGAAAAGCTATTCAAATGGAAAACTATTGAAGGAAGCGTTGAGGTAACTGATATAAAAAGTGAAGATTTTGATGATAGAGTATTTTTTGGAATTAGACCCTGCGATGCTTATAGCGTAGACTATCTTGATCAATTCTTTTATGAAAGATATAAGGATGATATTTATGCTGCAAATAGAGAAAAGACATATATAGTTGCTATGAACTGCATATCGCCAGGTAATAGTTGTTTTTGCAGCTCTATGGGAACTGGACCATTTGCATCAAGAGGATATGACTTACTATTTACTCCAATTGATGATGGATTTCTAGTGGAGTCAAAAACTGAAAAGGGACAACAACTGATATCAATAGCTGCCCATTTGTTTTTTCCTACTGAAGAGGATATGCAATCAAAGAAGAATGAAGTATATAATAAAGTAAAAGAAAAATTTTCGAAGAAATTGAACGTTATGGATGCAAAAAAAGTATTGGAGGAAAGCTTTGATCATAAAATGTGGAAAGAGCTTTCGAAGACATGCATGGGGTGTATAGGCTGTACAAGTGTATGTCCAACATGTACATGCTTCAATGTAGTTGATGAGGATCATGGAAATGGGGAAGGATGTAGAGCGAGATATTGGGATTCTTGTCAGGCAGATTCGTTTACAAGAAATGCAGGAGGACATAACCCAAGGGATGGAGTATCAAGAGTTCGATACAGAATATATGATAAGATGAAATATATCGACGAAAGATATGATTTTAAAGGCTGTGTTGGATGTGGGAGATGCATTGAGGTGTGCCCTGCTTTTATAGATATTGTTGAAATTATGAATAAATTAAATGATGAATATGCTAAAAGACACAAAGATGAGTTGAATACATGTGAAGTTTCTGAAGCTAAAGCTGAAGTTCCTGATCATGAATGTAGTGATGATTGCTCATATGTATACACTCCAAAAGTAGCTATTATAAATGGTATCATACAAGAAACTGGCGATATAAAGAGATTTATAGTTCAATATGAAGATAAATCATTACATCAAAGTCTAAAATATACTGGACAATTCTTTAAAATAACTGTATTTGGTGTGGGAGAAATTGCAATATCTATTCCTTCTGGAGATTTTAAAAAGGATTATCTTGAATTCTATATAAAGAAGGCTGGAAAAGTAACTACAGCTCTTCATAATATGAAAATTGGAGACAGGGTAGGGCTAAGAGGTCCTTTTGGCAAAGGATTTCCGCAAGAAGAAATTAAAGGAAGAGACATATTGATTATTGGTAGTGGGGTAGGACTTGCACCTGTTCGTACGACTATTGAAGCAGTACTTGCAAACAGAGAAAAATATGGAAAGGTAGTAATAATAGCTAGTGCAAGATCATATGAGAGTCTAATATATAGAGATGATTTAATCCAATGGAGTAAGTTAGATGGAGTTAAAATAATGTATGCACTTGCAAAACCAACTGATGCAGTAGAGGCTCATGTAGGATATATTAATGATTTGTTGCCTGAGCTTGGCTTTAATTGGAAAAAAGCTACAGCTATTGTATGTGCATCACCGAATAGAATTAAATCTGTTGCTAATGAATTAATAAGCTTAGGAATGGATGGTAAAGATATTTTGACTTCACTTGAAACTCACATGAGATGTGGCATTGGAAAGTGCGGACACTGTAAGGTTGGAAGCAAGTATATGTGCGTTGATGGTCCAGTATTTAATTATGAAGAGATGCTTACATTGCCGCCAGAATTCTAGTTTACAAAAAAATCGATAGGACTTCATTTTGATTTAAACATGATAATTAGGGTTAATACTAAATCGAAATAAGTTCCTATTGATTTTTTATATAGCATTGTGGACTTCTTGTGTTATTATTGATATATTAAGTAATAGTGGTAAATATATAATATGAAATGGAAGGAAGAAAAATGCTACAACAGCTTTTAGAAATATTAAGTACATTAGGAATTGTAGGGTTGTTAGCAGTGATGGCTATTGAGGGTAGTTCAATACCTTTTCCAGGGATAATTATTGTATTATCCTACGGGTATTTATTTAATCCTAGCTTAGCTGAAATAGCTATGACTGCATTGATGATGGCTTTATCATACAGCTTATCAAGCTATATACCATATACTGTAGGAACTAAGGTAGCTAACAAAGCTAATAGCATACTTAAAGACAAATATTCAAATGCACAGAATTGGATGAATAAATATGGTGCGATCAGTATCGCAATAACTAGGCCTTTTGGTGCTGGTAATTATATATCTTATGTAGGAGGCATAACAAGAATAAAACCTTTAAAATATGGGATACTTACTTTTATAGGAATTTATCCATGGTGCTTTATAATGCTTAATTTAGGAAAACTATATAAGGGCAATGCCAATGCTATTAAAGCTCTCCTTGAGCAGTATTCCATACATGCATATATAGTGATAGCATTATTAGTGATAGCTTACTTTAGCTTTATTACTATCAGACGTAGATTGCTTACAAAGACAAGGTAATTTATGTTCATATTTAACATTGCTAGTTTCTATTGATTTTATTTTTATTGTATAATAAAATATTCAGGAAAATATTATGAAAAGGAGTTGGGAAGATGATTTTATATGCTGCGATATTAGAAACAATTGACCCTCAGAAGGATAGTGAAATATTGGATATACATAAAGCATATCTTCAAAAATATATAGATGAAGGTAAAATATTTGCAAAGGGACCATTTACTGATCATAGTGGTGGATTAGTTGTATACAAGGCTGAGTCATATGAGGAAGCAAAGAAAATGGCAGAAAATGATCCTGCTGTATTACAGAAATCACGCAAGCTTACTTTAAAGGAATGGAGAAGCAATATAGAATAATTCATAACTTTAGTTGTAAAAGAGGGGAATGAGTGTTTATTATTCCTCTTTTTTGTACATATTTAGATTTAAAATTAAATAAGAAATTGAATGGAGAGATTAAGTGTGAATAAATCTTTTAGAGATTTGGGGATAGCTCCTTCTCTTTTAATTGGTTTGGAAAAGAGTGGGTTTAAAACTCCAACAGAGATTCAACAAAATGCTATACCCATAGCATTAGAAAATAAGGATATAATAGGACAGTCTGAAACAGGAACTGGCAAGACATTAGCATATCTTATACCTATACTAAATAAAATAAATGTTAATAAGGAGCTTCAAGCTATAATACTTGCTCCGACACACGAACTAGTAATACAGATACAAAGGCAAATAGAAGCATTAGCCAAGGCATCAAATATAGATATCATTTCAGCTGTGATAATTGGTAATGTAAACATAAAGAGACAGATAGAAAAGCTTAAAGAAAAGCCTAACATAATCGTAGGAACACCAGGAAGAATAGTCGAACTATTGAAGCTAAGAAAAATAAAAGCACATACTGTAAAAACAATAGTAATAGATGAAGCTGATAGGATGCTTGATAAGTATAATATTGACAGTGTAAAAGCTGTAATAAAAAGCACATTAAAAGAAAGACAGCTAATGATATATTCTGCAACAATATCTAATGAAATAGAAAAAATAGCTAAAGATATAATGAATGAGCCTCAAATTATCAAGGTAAAGGAAAAACAAACAGTAGCAGAAGATATTTCTCACATGTATTTTGTTTGTGAGAAGAGAGATAAAATCGTTCTTTTAAGAAGGCTTGTTAGAAGTATTAATCCTGAGAGGGCTATAGTTTTTATCAATAACAGTGATGAAATAGAGATAATGACTCAAAAACTTAAATTTCATAAACTTAAAGCAGAAGGCCTACATGGAACAAGTATTAAGACGGATAGGAAAAAGGCTATGGATGATTTCAAGAGTGGGAAAATACAATTGTTGGTAGCATCTGATATAGCAGCAAGAGGTCTTGATATTAAAGGTGTAACTCATATATTTAATCTTGATATACCAAAAGATCCAAAATACTATCTTCATAGGGCTGGAAGAACTGGAAGGGCAGGAAATACAGGAGTAGCAATATCTATAGTTACAGAGCAGGAATTAGCATTGATAAAAAAATATGAAAGAACCTTTAACATAGACATAGCACATAAGGATATTTACATGGGTAAAATAGTAGATAAAGGTGTTTCGCAAACTAGAAGAAATAATCTTAGAAATGAAGGCAAAGCTAGAAATAATGTGATATCAAGACCAAAACAGCGTAAAAATAAGAGAGGGTGACGAAAAGAGAGGAAGATACTTTTTTTCCTCTCTTTTAAATTAATGTTTTTTTAATGTAAATGATGGCTTAACTATCCCAATTATTTCTTTTTTCATGTTTTTAATTGGAGTCTCAACATAATTTGAAAGTTTTTCATAAACTTCCTCATTACCTATACCTAGCTGTTTAAATACCTCCATCATAGCCACCATTACAGCACGTCCGTTTCCATCTTCTGCTTTAATAGCAATACCTATTCCAGTTTCTGCATCTCCGACACATTGGACTCCCTCTGCTCCTGCCTTAGAGACAATCCTTCCCTTAAATGCTCTCATTACATCGGTATCAAAACGATCTTTTCCTGCAACTAGCTCTGGATGAGCCATCATAGCATCTCTTATAATGCTAAGGGCTTGTGAGTGTCTATCATCCTTAATTGTATCTGGATTAGCCAAGTATGCAAATCCAAGAGCGATATAGTTTAATGGAAGTTGATGAACAGGGACACCGCATCCATCTATTCCTATTCCTATCTTTTCCTTAGGAAAATCAAGAAGTTCCGATATAATATTAAGTATTCTTTGTTGAACAGGATGCTCCAATATATAATACCTATCTAAGTCTTCATGTAGATGAACTGCAGTGGCAATCATTCCCGAATGTTTACCTGAGCAGTTACTAAAGACAGGGGATAGCTCCTTTCCTTCTCTGATTAAAGCCTTATAGCTCTCTATATCTCTAGGAATATGGGTTCCGCATTGTAAAGTCTCTTCAGGTTGTCCTACCTTTTCTAAAATTGATAGAACCCTTGAGCGATGTATAGGTTCTCCATTATGGGAAGCACACATTACAGCAATATCTGCAGGTTCTAGGTTAAATGCTTCAATAGTACCTGTTTCAATTACTGGAATAGCCTGTAGGGGCTTCATGGAAGAACGGGCGAAGGTAGCACGAGTTGGATCTCCATAGGAATAAAGAAGTTCTCTCTTTGTATTTACAACAGCAATGTGTATATGATGCTGACTTTCTAGATGGCCACCACGATAAACATTAATTCCTGGTTCAGTCATAGTTTTCCCTCCTAATATATTTGAATTTATTCTATAGCAATATTTTACAACTTATTGATTAAAGATTCTATTTCATTATCTAATACAAATGACAAGCTATCATATGATTTGATTCAATTTCTTTAAGGTTTGGACGAACTTCTCCGCATAAAGACTTTGCCACTGGACATCGCGTATGGAAGGGACAGCCATTTGGAGGATTCATTGGACTTGGTACATCCCCTTCAAGGATAATGCGCTTTCTAGTCAGCTCAACCTTAGGATCTGGAATTGGTATGGCAGATAACAATGCCTTTGTATAAGGATGTAGAGGATTTTTATAAAAATCTGAGCTTGCAGCTATCTCCATCATATTTCCAAGGTACATTACTCCAACACGATCGGAAATATGCTTTACCATTGACAGATCATGTGCAATAAATAAATATGTTATATTGTGTTTTATTTGAAGCTCCTTCATCAGATTTACTACTTGTGCCTGAATAGACACATCGAGCGCAGAAATCGGTTCATCCGCTATAATAAAATCAGGTTCGACAGCCAATGCACGAGCGATTCCTATTCTTTGTCGTTGTCCACCAGAAAATTCATGCGGGAATCTATTAGCATGCTCCTTATTAAGTCCTACTGTTTCAAGAAGATTAAAAACTTTTGCTTGTCGTTCTTTACCTTTAGCAAGACCATGTATGTCTATTCCATGGGCCACAATATCCATGACTGTCATCCTAGGATTCAGTGATGAATATGGATCCTGAAATATCATTTGCATCTCACGATTAAAAGCTTTTTTTTCACTTCCTACTAGCTTATGAACATTTTTGCCTTTAAAAATGACTTCTCCATCGGTAGACTTGTATAGATTGATTATTGTCCTTCCTGTAGTGGACTTTCCACATCCTGATTCACCTACTAAACCCAGAACTTCTCCTTTTTTGATTGAAAAACTTACTCCGTCAACTGCTTTAACAGTATTATTCCCGTGACCAAAATATTTTTTAAGCTCCTTAACCTCTAGTATAGTTTCTCTATCTATCATACTGCATTTACCTCCCTAGACAATTTCTCAACTCTTGGAGCCCTTGGGTCCTGAAGCCAGCAAGCTACCTTGTGTTCAGTATTCACATCAGTATAGGATGGCATGACATGCTTACATACCTCCAAAACATAACTGCATCTTGATGCAAAGGGACAACCTTTAGGAGGATTTAATAGATCAGGTGGTGTTCCCATGATAGGCTCAAGCATTGCATTATCTTCAAGATCAAGCCTTGCTATGGAATTTAGCAGCCCCCATGTATATGGATGCTGAGGGTTATAGAATAAATCATCGAGAGTCCCGATTTCCATAATCTTTCCGCCATAAACAACAATTACTTTTTGAGCCATACCGGCTACCACACCTAGGTCATGGGTGATTAATATAATAGACATACCCATTTTTTTCTGTAAATCCTTCATTAATGCTAAAATCTGAGCTTGAATTGTAACATCAAGGGCTGTAGTAGGCTCATCTGCAATCAACAGTTCAGGAGATCCAGATAAAGCAATAGCGATAATTACTCTTTGCTTCATTCCGCCACTAAGCTGGTGAGGATATTTCTTTGCAATCTTTTGAGGGTCAGGTATACCAACTAGTTCTAACATCTTTACCGCATGTTCTATGGCTTCTTTTTTTCTCATTCCCTGATGCTTCATAAATCCTTCACAGATTTGATATCCTATAGTCATTGTAGGATTTAATGATGTCATTGGATCCTGAAATATCATTCCAATTTCCTGCCCCCTAATCTTTCTTATATCTTTTTTTGATAAGGTGGTTAGCTCTTTTCCCTTAAATTTAATACTTGATTCTTCTTTGATTCTTGATGGGGGAGAAGGATTAAGTCTGATAATTGACTTAGATGTAACAGACTTACCACATCCCGACTCTCCTACAATTGCAACACATTCGCCTTTTCCCACGTCAAATGAAATATCACGCACTGCTTGAACTTCCCCAGCATATGTATCGAAAGAAACACTTAGATTTTTCACTTCAAGTAGTTTTTCCATTATTGCTCCCCCTTTCTATTTGCGCATTCTTGGGTCAAAGGCATCTCTAAGACCATCACTTAATATGTTGAAACCTACCATTAATAATATAATTACGATTGCTGGATAAAGTAAAAGATAAAATTGATTACGCATAGATTGATATCCATCATTGATCAATACTCCTAGTGAAGCTAGAGGCTCCTGAAGACCAAGACCGATAAAGCTTAGAAAAGCCTCTGTAAATATAGCTGATGGGATAGTAAACATCATATTTACAATAATAACTCCTAGCATATTAGGAAGTAGTTGCTTGAAAATAATATCAAAATTACTTGCTCCTAGAGTTTTTGCAGCTAAGACATATTCCTGCCCCTTCAATTTTAGAATCTGACCTCTTACAATTCTTGCCATACTTACCCAGCCTGTGAATACCATTGCTATGGTTAGTGTAAGAATACCAGGCTTCATAAACATCATGAGCAGTATTACTACGATTAATCTTGGTATACCAACTAAGACTTCAATAATCCTCTGCATTATGCTATCTATTTTTCCGCCGAAATAGCCAGAAATAGCGCCAAAGGTAACACCAATTAATAAATCCAATGTAGCTGCCAATAGGGCAATATATATGGATATTCTTGTACCCTGCCAAACTCTTGTCCACTGATCACGACCGAATTTATCTGTTCCAAACCAATGGCTACTATTAGGAGATTGGTACGTTTCTTCATAGTTAGTATCATAATACTTATATTCATTCATATATGGTCCTAATAAAGCAAAAAAGACTATAATTAGAAGTATAAACAAACTAATAGTTGCGGTTTTATGTTTCAATAAAGACCTCCAGCTATCCTTCCAGAAGTTAGATACAGGTCTTTTGATTTTTTCATTTTCTCCCGAGGCAATTTTTGCTGGTACAAACATATCATCTAGAACTAAATTTTTAATATTTTCCATTGTATCACTCCTTTTCCTCAGAAAGTCTAATTCTTGGATCAACTAATCCGTACAATATATCTACGATTAAGACAGAAGATACAAACAAGAAACTATAGAAAATCGTAACCCCCATAACAGAAGAGTAGTCATTTACTTTGATGGAGTCTACAAATAGGCTTCCGAGTCCAGGTACTGCAAAGATACTTTCCACAACAAGACTTCCTGTGATAATGTTAATGGTTAATGGTCCAAGGATTGTGATAACAGGTATTAATGCATTTCTAATAGCATGTTTTATAACAATAGCAAACCCACTGATTCCTTTTGCTTCTGCAGTTACCATAAAATCCTGTTGGATTACCTCCATCATTTCTGTTCTCATAAACCTAGCAATAACTGCAACAACACCAGCCGCTAAGGCAAGGGAAGGCATTATGGAATTTGAATAACTATTCCAGTAGGCAACAGGTAAGAGACCCCATTTAACTCCAAAATAATATTGCATTAATGCTGCAAATACGAAGTTAGGAATAGATATACCTAATATGGCAATTATCATAAGGAAATAATCCCAAACTGTATTATGTCTAAGAGCTGAAACGATACCAAATGTAATTCCAAGGGTTATTCCCAGCAGTATTGCCTGAAAGCCCAATAGAGCAGAAGGACCTATTCTTTCGCTTATGATGGTACTAACAGAACGTCCTTTATAATAAAATGAGGTTCCCAAATCCCCCTTTGCTAGATTAACTAAATATTTACCATATTGAACAATCAATGGGTCATTTAAACCATACTTTTCAAACATTTGCTCTCGTGCTTGATCAGATAATTGGTCGATTTTTTCCATGTCAAAGGGTGACCCTGGGAGCTGCTTCATCAAAAAGAAGGTTGCAGTAGCTATAATGAATAATGTAATAAATCCATATATCAATCTAGTTGTTATATACCGTCTCATTTATACACCTCCTAAGTTTAGATATTGAAAATAGGGTGAAAAAGAAGAGTCCTGACTTCAACAGGACGCTTCTTTTTACTATCTATTTTTCAACAGATGACCATTTGAAGTCCCAAGTTACTCCATATGGATGATAAACTAATCCATTAATATGTTCTTTTAATGCAAATGCTTTGCCTTGATAGTAAAGTGGAGCCAAAACTACCTCTTCAGCTAAAAGAAGTTTTTCAGCTTCTTGAAGCATTTCAATACGCTTTGCTGGATTTACCTCTGCTTTGGCGTTGGTTATTAGTTCGTCATATCGCTCATTTGAGAAGTTACCACGGAATGCAGAAGCAGGTGCTGCCCATAGGTCCATATATGTCATTGGGTCATTGTAGTCAGCTCCCCATGCAGATACAACCATTTGATAGTCGTCGTCCCTCATCGCCTGTAAACGACCACTATATGGCTTTGTTACAAGTGCAATATCAACACCAAGATTTTGCTTAAGTTGACTTTGGATGAATGTTCCTGTATCTTTTGAAACTTGATCATCTGCAGTTAATAGCTCAAACTGTGGAGTCTTGCCAAGCTCAGCTATCCCCTTATTCCAAAGCTCTTTAGCGTTTTCGATATCAGGAAGTATTAGATCTCCTTGTGCTTCTCTAAAGGTTACATCATTACCAGCCATTCCAGTAGGTATTAGTCCAGTTGCAGCTTCAGACCCATCATTAAGAACATTTTTTGTTAATACTTCAGGATCTAGTGCTAATTGTATAGCTTTACGTATATTCTTGTTACTAATTGATTCATCATTTAGGTTAAATTGAATATAATATGAGCGGAAGTTTGTATATGCTCTAAATTCAGGAGTATCCTTAAAGTTGTTTACATCAGATGATGACAATAAAGCCATATCTAATTCTCCTGATTCATATAGGTTTAAAGCCGTACCTTGTTCCTTAATAACCTTCATATCTATCTTATCAACCTTTAAATTATCCTTATCCCAATAATTTGGGTTTTTTACCATTACTACACCCTGTGCAGGGTCAAATTCAGTTAACATAAATGGACCGTTATATAAAAGTCCATCAGTACTTAGTGCATAGTTTTCTCCCTTTTCATTTATAAACTTCTCATTTAATGGGAAGTAAAGTGGAAAGGCTGTTAAGCTTATGAAGTAAGGTGTTGGCTGTTTCAATTGGACTACAAGAGTTTTATCGTCTGGGGTTTCAATTTTTACATCTTCAGCTTTTCCTACTCCATCTGCAAATTCCTGTGCACCAACAACATAGTCAGCGATAATAAATGAATAACCTCCTGAAGTTTCTGGATTTAATCCACGGAGCCATCCATATTTAAAGTCCTGAGAAGTGACAGGTTCTCCGTTACTCCATTTAATGTCATTACGAAGAGCAAATGTATAAGTAAGCCCATCTTCTGAAACATCTACACTCTTTGCCATTGCAGGTTGAGGCTTGTTTTTTTCATCTAAACGGTATAACCCTTCTGCAACGTTATTAAGAATTGTAAAGGAAATAGTGTCAGTTGTTGTTGTTTGATTTAAATCTGGTATGTCATTGTCGAAACTAAGCTTTAATACCTCTTCTGCATTTTGGATATTTTTCCCACTGTTAGTAGTGCCACTTGATGAAGTCGAATTATCAGTAAAGCTTCCACATCCAACTAGGAAAAGATTGAGAACAAGTACTAGTGCTAGTGATTTAATTATCCATCTGTTTTTCAAAATAACTCCCCCTTAAAATTTTTTCATATGGCCATATGATTTAAGTAATTTTGTTTTCAATATATATGCAACTGGTATGCCAATATAATAGGGATAAACAATATCTTTTTTGTATGTTGTAATCCCCTATATTTCATTATTATATTTTAAATAATTTATGTTTTTCAGAACATTTAATATAAAATGGGTCACCCAATTTATATTAAATTTTAAAATTATGTAACAATTGGTTAAGCCAATTAATTAAGTTTTTGTAATATTTTCGTAACGTGTAGAGCAAAAACAAGTTATTTATGCATAGTATAGAAAATTTAAATTTTGGTATTATTCGAATACACATAATCATGGCATGGTATTTGCAATCTTATTAAATGGTTAAATATAAAAAAGGCTTCTAAAGAAGCATTATAATGTTGCCTTTTGTGAAACCCATTTAACGGAAAGTTAATATTAAGAAAAACTAGGACTTTCCTATGGGTTATAAAAAATATAAACACTAAGACTGGGGGTATTATAGTTGAAACGGATTGATTGGTATCAGGAGGTACTTTTGAGGAAAGAAAATATAATTAACGATTTAAAAAGCCTACTCAGTATAGAAAGTGTAAAGGATTTAGAGACTGCTACTGAAAATAAGCCTATGGGAGAAAAAATAGATGAAGCCTTACAATATATGCTTAACATTTCATCTAAATCGGGCTTTCTAACTAAAAACATTGAGGGGTATGCAGGTATAGCGGAATATGGAAATGGTGAGGATTATGTGGGAGTTTTATGTCATTTAGATGTGGTACCTGCAACAGGAGATTGGTTATCACCACCTTTTGAACCAGCTATAAGAGATGATAAGATTTATGCAAGAGGAGCCATTGATGATAAGGGTCCAACCATAGCTGCTTTTTACGGTTTAAAGATTATTAAGGAGTTAGGACTACCACTTAATCATAAGATCCGAATAATCTTTGGCACTGACGAAGAAAGTGGTATGAGAGGAATTAAGAAGTATATCGAAAGAGAATCTCTACCTATTGCTGCTTTCAGCCCAGATGCAGATTTTCCAATAGTTAATGCAGAAAAGGGACAGGTTAATGTAAAGCTTTCGCAAATAAAGAATACAGAGGATTATAAAAATCATGATTATGACTTTAAGTTAGTACATTTTATTTCAGGAGATAGAGCTAATATGGTTCCAGATTCTTCTTATGCTACTATAAGAGGAGAAAAAGTTTCAGTTATTTTAGAAGGCTTTAAGGATTATTGTACTGGTAAAAATTTAAAAAGTTCTATCAGTAATAATGATAATGAAATAACTCTTATGATTGAAGGTGAGTCAGCGCATAGTATGGAACCTTATAAAGGAGTTAATGCAGGTCTATTGATGATTAATTTTTTAAGAAGATTTTTATTCCATCCTCAGGATCAGAGCTATTTTAACTTTGTAAATAGCTTTTTATATAATGATTTTTATGGAAGTGCATTTGGAATTGCACACTCTGACGATATAACTGGCCCTTTGACTGTCAACGCTGGAATTCTAAAATATGAAGGAGACGATGGAGGATTTATTCAATTAAATATTAGATATCCTGTTACTACCCATTATTTGAGTACTATTGAAAGGATTATATCTGTAGCTGAGTCCTCTGGCTTTGAAGTAAGTGAAGTAAGAGGAAAGAAACCTCATCATGTTACTGGAGACCATCCAATAATCAGAACTTTAAAGCAAGTATATTATGAAGAGACAGAACAGGAACCCGTTTTTTTATCAACTGGTGGGAATACTTATGCTGGTCTTATGGACTATTGTGTAGCCTTTGGTCCTGTTTTTCCTGGACGAGAGTCTACCGCTCATCAGAAGGACGAATATATTGAGATTAATGATTTGCTCAAGTCAACTGCAATATATGCTAAGGCTATATATGAATTAGCTAATCTGGATATTGAAAAAAGCAGCTAAATAGCTGCTTTTTTTAATTCTTAAATATAATGCTTATTATAATATTCTAAAAGGGAGCGACCTTTTGAAGATATAGAGCTTCCTTTGCGACCACGTCCAGTAATAATGTATTCATCATTGCTTAATAATTCTTGACGATATCTCAATTGTTGCTCAGATAGTGAAAAGCCAACCATCTCCATATGTTCAAGTATTGCATGTCTTCCACAAGATGGACGACCTTCTCCTGACAAATATGATAGAATCTCCATCATTTCTTCAATAAATCCTTTTTTTTCAAATTCGCTTAACTTTTTTTCGTGATCATGGACATTTCTATCGTTTATTCCTGTGAAGGCATATTGTGTGTTTAAAAAGGGGAGCTGCTCTTTGAATACAACTGAATCAGCAATATGAGCTAAATATTCTATTACATTTTCTAATTCACGGATGTTCCCTGGCCAGTTATAATCTAACATTGTTTTTAATGCTGTTTTTGATAGCTGGAAAGGCTCACGCTTTAGTTCTTTAGTAAATTTATCAACATACATATTTACAAGAAGTGGTATATCTTCAGGCCTCTTTCTAAGAGGAATAAGGTAAAGTGGTAAAACATTCAAACGGTAATAGAGGTCTTCACGAAAGGTATTTTCTTTTGCCATTTCAAGAAGATTTCTATTTGTTGCAGCAATTACTCTTATATCTAGAGTAATAAGATTGTCACCTCCAACACGCATCATCTGCTTTTCCTGTAGTACCCTTAAAAGGCGATTTTGAATCATCATAGAAGCATCGCCAATTTCATCAAAGAAAATAGTGCCCTTATGGGCCTGTTCAAAAAGTCCCATATGTCCACCTTTTTTAGCCCCTGTAAATGCACCCTCTTCATAGCCAAATAGTTCACTTTCTGTTAAACTTTCAGATATTGCTGCAAAATTAACCCCAACAAAGGGATATTTATTTCTTGGTGAAGCATTATGGATAGCTTGGGCTAATATTTCTTTTCCAGTTCCTGTTTCTCCAAGTATCAATATAGTAGAAGAGCTTTTAGCTAGCTTTTTGGCAATTTTTATAAGCTCTAGTACTGAACTATTCTGGGTTTTTAGGTCTTTAAAGGTATATCTCGTAACTAAGTTCTTTTTCTGAGTTTTTAATCTATAGTTGTACTCTATCTTCTGTATTTCATCGGCTTTTCTAAATAAATACAGATGCCCAAATAATTTATCTTCTATAAGAATTTTTTTCTTTCTTATATAGTATATTACTTGATTATATTCAACAAAATTATCTTCATCTACTTCTAAATTACGAAGTTTTTCTATAAGGGAGTGATCGATTACTTCATTAGCTGGTTTATCAAGTACATTTTCATTTGGTAGCTTGATTATGTCCAATGCTCGTTGATTGACACTCTTTATTATTCCTTCCTTTGAAAACACTAAAACAGAATCATCAATACTGTTTATGATACCTTCTAAGCTTTTTCTTAGAAAGTTTGACTGAAATATTTCATCACTTAATTTTTCTGTTATATAAACTAGTGATTGCATAAATCTTGCAGACAGTTGATTAAATGTATCATTGGAGGCTTTAAAGTGCTCTAAAATTTCTGTAATAGTTGAGATATCAATTACACGGTTACCAATGTCAATTTCCCTTTCAATGTCAGGGGGAACTAGTTGGGGTTCACCTACAGTAACCGCTATTCTGATATTACTGTCATAGGATGCTCCAGGATAATAGGGAACAAAGTCATAGTCTATTCCTGCTTCCTTTAAAGTCACAATAGTTTCTTCGGATGCCTCCTTTAAATCACTTACTAGTAATACTTTCATGCCTTTTGGGATAGCAAGGAGATCTTGAATATTAGCATAGTTAATAGTTCTTTTAGCGATTATATAAGGCGTTTTCTCTGGAAGATAAGGTTTTACCATTGGATAAATAACTTTACTAGAAAGAACAATTAAATCGTATCCTTTAGCAATAGAAAGAAATAGTTCATCTACTGTACGACCCTCTAAATTGAAATAATTAAGGAATCCTATTTCTTGAAGCTGTTTTACTAATCTTTTTAATGTGTTTTTTTGATAGGCAACAATTAACACTGAATGCTTAGGTACCATGAAATTCCCAAAAAAGGGTTCACCTCTTTATATTTGAATTTGAGATATACGTAAGATTAAAGCAGAGCTCTATGATAGATGAAAGTAGTTTATCATACAAATAATGAGATTGTAAATACTACTGCAATTATGTGACTATGAATAAGTAACTAAATAATGTAAAATCATTATTCTTAAGGAAATTTTAATAAATTAATCTTATATTTATGTTAAAGTATTAAGGGAGGAACTATTTTAACTAATTTAGCGTCAAATTATATACAATAAACAGTTTAAGGGGGCTTAAAATGATACATTTTAAAAAGGTATTGGGTTGTTTTGTTATAGTTATGCTATTGTTGATATCCTTTACCGCAAATTCAAGTACAGCATATAGTGAAGAAGAATTTGTAGTTAATGTTGATATAGGATTTAAAGGATTTTACAAATATACTTACAACACTCCAATAAGTGTAGAAATAAAAAATAACTCTAGAGATATAAATGGGAAAATTCAACTTCTATTTGAGGAAGGTTATACGGACAAGAAACTTTATACGGCATATACTAAAGACCTTAATATTGCTAAGGGTGCTACCAAAGTAATAGATATGGATTTAGTGTTTGAATCTCACAGAACAAATGCTATGGTTAGAATATTAGATGACAGAGATAAAGTAGTTTGGGAAAAGAAGTTCAATATGAATACTGGAAAATCCACAAGTACAGTAGGTATTGGTGTTCTAAGTAATGATGTTGATAGCTTAAGATATCTTACGCTAGTAAATTTTCTGAAAACAAATAATAATAAGGATTCACTAACATCATCAATAGCAGACCTAGATGAAGTGATGCCAGAACAGGCTTCGTATTTAGATGTATTGGATGTTATTGTCATCAACAATTACGATACAGAGAAATTAAATGATAATCAAGAAAAAGCGTTGAAACAGTGGGTTGATAATGGAGGCACACTTGTTATTGGAACCGGACCAAACTATAATAGAACTCTAAAAGGATTGGGAAATATTAACAATATGAGTGTTCAAGGGACATCATTTTTAGATAACTTTAATCAAGTATTAAGTCCATCTGGAGAAGTGTTTGATACAGACGTTCCTCTACCTATTGCAGTTGGAGCTTTTAGTGGGGGGAAGGAGTTATTAAAACATAAAGATAGTGTACTCGCATATGAAAATCAGCTTGGAAACGGTAGGATAATATTTACTGCTTTTGATCTTGGGCTTAGCCCTTTTAAGGATTGGAATGGAAGGATAGATTTTATCAAAAACTTGTTATCAGAAAAGATTAGATCTAACTCTTCCTCAGGAGCTGATAGTCAGAAATTCTTTAACAGTAACAGGTTTTTTAATACTGTACAATATATTCCAAAGGATAAGATGCCTTCAATGAAATTTGTTTTTATATTAATAGGCATATTTATTATTGCTGTAGGACCTATAAACTATATTGTTCTAAAGAAACTTGATAAAAGAGAAAAGGCTTGGTTTTCTATACCTGCTATAGTTTTACTATTTACATTGGTTATGTATGTTTGGGGACTTGGGACAAGCTTTAAAAATCCACTAATGAATAATATCTCTATTATTACACTTGATGATTTAACTCAGAAAGCAAGTATTAAGACTGTATCTGGAATTCTAGGATTTACTAAAGGCGATATTGATATAACCACTAGTGGAAAAGCTATCCTAAATACTTCTGCGACATTTAGAGATAGCATGAATTATGCAAACTTTGTGAATGGAGATGTAGTATTAGAATACGACTTGCAGAAAGAAAGGCATATTATATTTAAAAAAAGAGGCACATGGGATACTCAAGCTATAAACTTTCAAGAAGTCAAGTCATTAGACGAAGGGTATACTCAAGACATTAAGATAAAAGATGGCACCTTAATTGGGAGCCTCCAAAACAATACTTCGATAAATCTAGAAGATGCATTTATATTATATGGATTAGATTTTTATAAGCTAGGTGATATTAGTAAAGGTGAATCAAAGAACATAAACCTTAACCTTAATAAGCAGTCCTCAAGTGCAAAAAATGTCGGTAAGGATTTTTACAGAGTACTAGATAATCTTTATCCATGGAATTATAGTAATAGAAATTCTACAAGTCAGGATATACTTGATAACAATACTAAAAGAGACATACTTGACGGATACTTCTGGGAAGTTTTCAATCAAGGTAACAACAATAATATACTATTATTTGCTTGGAATACAGAGCCGATTTCTAGTGATATAAATATTAATGGGGAAAAACCTGAAAGAATTGATAGAAACTTAATAATAATACCTATTAATATTAATTATGAAAAAGGAGAGCAGGTACAAATACCTTTTGGCGCATTATTACCTGAGGTTGTGGAAATAAATGGACTACATCCAGAGATACCAGAAAGAAGATTTTATGGTGAGGGATATGCTGTATTTTCTATAAAGTCTGATGATAGTATTAGTTTTGAACAAATAGATATAGACATAACAAACGGATATCCTATAAAAAACTACAACGCTTCAATTTTCAACTTTCAAACAAATCAATGGGAAAAGTATAATACAACTAATTTAACTATAGACAATAGCAACCGTAACCAATATTATGATGATAATCTTGGAGTGAAGATTATGATAGAAACAACAGAAAATAATTCTGTAGAGATGCCGGCATTTTCGATAAAAGGGGTGGCGAAATAGATGTTAAGAATTGAGAACTTGACTAAACGATATGGTAAATTTACTGCTGTTGATAATCTTTCGCTAGAGATAAAAGAAGGAGAAATTTTTGGATTTGTTGGTCCTAATGGTGCTGGTAAAACTACTACACTTAAGATGATTGCAACATTATTAAAGCCTAATGAAGGAAATATATATATAAATGACTTTAACATTGCTTCAAATTTAAAGGAAGCAAGAAAGAGTATTGGATATATGCCTGACTTTTTTGGAGTTTATGATAACCTCAAGGTAAATGAATATCTTGAATTTTATGGGGATGTTGCTGGACTATCAAACGAAGAAAAGGGAAAAATGATGGTTGATTTATTAGAGCTTGTGGATTTATCGCATAAAAAGGATGAGTATGTAGATTCTCTTTCGAGGGGAATGAAACAGCGACTTTGTCTAGCTAGAAGTCTTATTCATAATCCTAAATTTCTAATACTAGATGAGCCTGCTTCAGGAATGGATCCCAGAGCAAGAGTTCAGATGAAGGAGATTTTGAGAGAACTTAAAAACATGGGAAAAACTATTTTGATAAGCTCACATATTCTTCCTGAATTGTCCGAGCTTTGTACTAGCATTGGAATCATAGAGCATGGCAAAATAGTTATAAGTGGTTCTGTAGACGAGATAATGAAGAAAGTAAATAAAATCAATATAATTAAGATGAAATTATTAGATAAAGTAGACGATGCTGTGAAACTATTAAAAGAAGAACCTCTAGTTGGAGGGATATATGACAATGATAGAACAGTAGAATTCGAGTACAATGGAGATGAAAAAGAAGTAGTGCAGCTAATTAAAAAAATGATTTCAAAAGAATTACCAATATTATCTTTTAATCCTGTTCAAAGTAATTTAGAGGAAATATTTATGAAGGTTACAAGGGGGGATAACGAATGATGAACCCAGTACTGAAAAAAGAATTAAAAACTAGAATGAGATCATGGAAAACTCCATTAATGATGTCCATATATACTACTATTTTAGCAGCTTTAATGCTATTAATATTTTCTGAAGCGTTTTTAGGATATAATAATTATAGAGGTGTTAGACCGAGTTCGTTAAAAGAGATGTTTTTTATAATATCAATTTTACAATTGATTTTGATAATATTTATTGTACCAGCTACTACATCCAGTAGTATTTCAGGAGAGAGGGAAAGAAGTACTTTGGATTTGCTTATATGTACTAGGCTTTCGAGCAGGTCTATTATATTAGGTAAATTGATGTCTTCTTTAGCAGAGATTATCCTGTTATTGCTTGTTTCGATTCCAGTGCTGAGTATAATGTTTCTTTTCGGAGGAGTTTCCCCGGGAAATATTTTAACAATATTTGCATTTTACTTCGTTACATCTATACTACTAGGAAGCATTGGTATTTTTTGTTCAACCTTTTTTAAAAAGACAACTGCTTCTACTATAGTTAGCTATTTAATAACTTTAGGACTTGTAGGAGGAACATTTTTTGTTATATTGATGCTTCAGGTGTTTTACTATATGCCAAAAGGACTGTCAATTACATCTAATTATCCTATAATTCTTTATGCAAATCCATTTAGTGGGTTAGCGGCAATTCTATCAGAAATGATGGGGGAAGATATACTTGGAGGACTGTCTAGAGGAGCAAAAACTTCTCCGTTATTACCACTATATATAAATCTTAGTTTTGACTTGGTTGTATCGTTTATATTGTTGTCTCTTTCATCATTAAAAATAAATCCTATGACTAGATTAGGAAATAACACTAAGAAAAGAAAGTCTAAGAAAGTAAAATAACTATGGGGACTGAAATATATGCTTAATAGGAAAATAATTGAATTATTGAGGCCACTCAGAGTTAAATATTTTATCAGGAAAATGATAATGTATTTGTCTTATGATTTACTAGTTTTTTCTGCTATTTCACTACTATTAATGCTTATTTCCAGGTTTTTTCCTGTATTATTTATATGGAATAAGCTTTTTAAAATAGGGATTGTGTTATGCATTGTAGGTATCATATGGGCGATTATAAAAAGACCATCATATTATGACACAGGTGTTTTAGCCGACTCAATGGGACTAAAAGAAAGAGTTGTTACATCTCTTGAGCTTTTTGAAGATAATTCAAATCTGTCTAATATTCAGAAACAGGATACTATAGAAAAGCTCAGTGATGATGAACTTAAGAAAAACATTTCGCTTAAGCCTCCTATAAAAATACTAGTAGTAGCAATATCTCTAATTGTATTTTCAATCATGGTTGGATTTATAAGAACATCTTCGTATGAGATAGCTTTACAGCAACAAGAAAATAAGCAACTGATTGAGAAAGAAAAAGAGAATATTAAGAAGGTTGAAAAAGAAATTGTAAAAGATAAACAACTAAGCGTTGAAGAAAAAAGCAAGATTGAGAAAAAGCTTAAAGAGCTTAGAAAACAACTCAATAAGCCTAAAGATTTGCAAAAACTACAAAAAGATATATTGAAAGCTAAAAAAGAAATTAATGAAATAGAAAAAGAGTTAAAAGATAAGAAAATAAAACAGATATCAGATAAATTAGCAAATAAAGAATTTACAAGAGAGTTAGCAAAGAAGCTTGAAAGCCAGGATCCTAAAAAAGTTGCATCGCAGCTTCAAAAAATGGCTGACAATATAAAAAACTCAAATCAAGAAGAGCTTAAAAAAATATCAAAAGATATGGAAGCCCTTGCTCAAGAATTAAGCAAAAATCCCGAGCTTGCAAAGGCATTTAAGGATATTAGTGGAGCATTATCGCAAAATATAAGTCAAAATGCGGATAATTCTAATTTGAGTAACAGTATGAATAATTTACAGCAGGCTTTCTCAAATGCATTAAATGATACAGAAGTATTGTCATCACTAACTCAAGCAACAAATGCATTAAGTCAATTAAATGAAACAGTAGATCAATGTTCGTTGCAGTCAGACACAACAAACGGTAACAAAGAAGGTGGCTGAACGAATGGAAATGGCCAAGGGAATGGTCAAGGAAGTAATTCAGGAAGTGGTGGAAGCTCTGCTAGTGGTAGCGGCATGCAGGGACAAGGACAAGGCAGTGGAAATGGAAACTCACAAGGAACAGGTGGTGGGGCTGGTAATGGAACATCTCCAGGAAGCGAAAATGGTAGTGGTGGTTCTTCTGGCTCGGCAGGTAATAAACAAGAATCAGAAAAACAGGTAAAAGAATACGAAAAGCTGTTCACACCCAAAAATCTTGGGGGTGAAGGAAATGCGACTCAAATACATTCTAATATGAATGATTCAGGAAATAAGGATATTATTCAGATAAAGAAATTTGAAGACACTGCTGGTGAATCAGTTCCTTATGATGAAGTATTGGATTCATACAAACAGGGGGCTTATAAAAGACTTAATAATGATGAGATACCTGATAGTATGAAAGAAATCATAAAAGAATATTTTAGTGAATTAGATTAGCAAAGGTGGGAGAGGCGTGGAAGTAACAGAAAAAGAGATAATTGACTTTAAAAATAAGGTTAATGATATTGAAAATGAGATAAGTAAGGCAATAATTGGGCAGCAGGATATTATAGAGCAGGTGATTATAGCTATTTTGTGTGAAGGTAATGTACTTCTAGAGGGAGTGCCTGGTCTTGGAAAAACACAGCTCGTCAAGACTATAGGAAGGGTTCTTGATTTAGATTTTTCCAGGATACAATTCACTCCAGACCTAATGCCAGCAGATGTTGTAGGAACAAATATAATTACTCATGATGATAATGGACTAAGCAAGTTTACATTTCAGAGAGGACCTATATTCAGCAATATTGTCTTAGCTGATGAGGTAAATAGAGCAACACCGAAAACTCAAAGTGCTATGCTTGAGGCAATGCAAGAAAAAACTGTAACTGTAGGTAATGCTACTTATAGTTTGAATAAGCCTTTCTTTGTACTTGCCACACAAAACCCAATTGAGATGGAGGGAACCTATCCATTGCCTGAAGCACAGATGGATAGGTTTTTATTCAAACTTGATGTTAAATTTCCTAAACTTGATGAGTTAAGCCAGATTGTAAATATGACTACATCAATTAAAGAAAACGAGCTTTCAAGGGTGACTAATGGAGAAGAGATCATCAGAATGGCTGATGTTGCTAAGAATATACCTATAGCTAAACCAGTTATGGATTATGCAATGAAGCTTATACTTTCAACTCATCCTGAGTCAGATGGAAGTCCGGAAATAACTAAGAAATATATTAGATATGGTTCGAGTCCTAGAGGGGCTCAGGGAATAATTAAAGCTGCAAGGGTGAAGGCACTCATTGAAGGAAGATATAATGTATCTTTTGATGATATAAAATATGCTGCTTATCCTGTTTTAAGACATAGAGTTATTTTAAATTTCGAAGCTATATCAGATAACATCAACAGTGATATGATAATCGAAGAGCTTCTAAAAAAAGAAACATCATAAAAAGAAATAATATAAAGGGATTGATAGTATGGAGCAAAAGTTAGTTGACAGTACTCTTCTTAAAAAGCTTGAAACACTTAAACTAAACTCTAATGTAATTTTAAACAATGGATACAGTGGTGGAAGAAAATCAAAAAGCAAAGGTTCTTCAGTTGAATTCTCAGATTTTAGAGAATATGTATCAGGAGACGATTTTAAGAAGATAGATTGGAATGCTTATGGCAGATTTGAGAAATTGTTTATTAAGTTGTTTATGGAAGAAAGAGAAGCAAATATTAATATTTTTTTAGATGCTTCAAAGTCAATGGATTTTGGTAGTCCTAAAAAAGCTTTTATAGGAAAGCAGATTGCTCTAGCATTAGGATATTTAAGCTTATCTAATCTTGATAGGGTAAGTGCATTTAATCAAAACAATGACACTCTTGATAGTCTCGGTCCTATAAATGGCAAGAAGTCACTGTCAAGTTTAGTAGACTATCTAGATAGAATAAACTGTGAACAGAAAAGTGATATGATAAATGCTATAAAGTCACGTCCATATAAAAGAGGGATATCTATAATAATATCAGATCTATTTAGTGATAGCTTTGAAGAAATAATCAAGTACCTATCGTATATGAATCAAAGCATAGTTGTGATTCAAGTTTTATGTACAGAAGAGTTACGACCTAAGTTCACAGGAGATGTCAGACTTATTGATAGTGAAACAGATGAAGCAAAGGATATATCTATGGCTTCGTCTGTTATTAGAGCATATGAAAAAACACTCAACTCTTTTTTTAGCAAGATTAAAGAAATTTGCAGGAAATATGGATGCTATTATACTCTTATTTCTAATGAGACTTCTATAGAATCCATAGTATTTGATAATTTGATTAAGGCTGGGATTTTGAGGTGATAACATGAGCTTTTATTCTCCAATGTCTTTTTTATTTTTGATTGGGTTAATACCAATCATATTGATGTATCTACTAAAAAAACAGCATACAGATGTAAGGATATCTAGTAACTATTTGTGGGAAAAAGCTCTAAGAGATGTAGAGGCGAATAGACCATGGCAAAAACTCAAAAAAAATATTTTGCTACTTTTGCAGCTATTAACATTTACAGCTCTAGTGTTTGCTATTGCACAACCGTATATTTTTTCAGATAAAATTGGTGGTGGAAATTTAATTATAATATTAGACACATCTGCAAGCATGCAAAGCAAGGAAAAAGATGAAACTAGATTTGATGTTGCGACGAAAGAGATTGAGAAGATTATAAATAACTTAAAGCCTGATACGAGAGCAACTTTAATAACTGTAGATAGCAACCCAAATATAATAGTAAATAATTCAAAAGACAAAGCAAATCTTAAAAAAAGATTAAACTCGATTAAGCCGTCTAGTAAAAGTGATAATTTTGATGACACCATTTCACTAGTAAAAGCTATGACAAAAGATATGACAAGCTATAATGTTATTTTCTTTACAGATAAAGAAATAATCACAGATATTGATAACGTAGTCATTAATAATATAAACAGCAACAGTATTAATGTTGCTATAGAGAATTTATCGCATTCAATCAATGGTAATGATATTACGGTTTTGACTACTGTAACAAATTATTCAGCTCAAGCTGTTGATTTTGACATGTCATTATTTACTGATAGCAAATTACATGATGTCAGAGAAATAAGCCTTAAACCAAATGAAAGTAAGGATGTATACTGGGATAACTTAGACAATAAGATCAGTACCATAAAAATTGACATTGATATTGATGATGCTCTTGACTTGGACAACTCTAGATATCATGTTGTAAATAGCAATCCTATAAAAAAGGTCCTTTTAATTAGTAAAGAAAATATTTTTCTTGAAAAGGCTATATCATTAAATAAAGGCGTTGATTTATATAAATCTAATGAAGTGATAGAAAATCTTAATGGATATGACTTATATGTTTTCGATGGTATGCTACCAAAAGAGCTTCCTGATGATGGTAATATCATTATGCTTAATCCTTCAAATAATCAGTTATTCAACGTTCTAGATACAAAGAAAGAAGGAGAGCTAAAACTGTTAAATGATGACTTATTTAGATATGTAAAATTAGATTTTGTATTAGGTGAAGCAAAGCAATTAGAAGCACCTAAATGGGCAATACCAGTACTCATTTTTGACGATGAACCGGTTATATTTAAGGGGCAGAAAGATAAGCAAAAATATATTGTTTGCGGTTTTGATATTCATAATACTGATTTACCACTTAAAGTTGATTTTCCCATACTTATTCAAAATATGCTAGATTATACTTTGAATCTAAGTAGGCAAGAGAAAACATCTATAGCTTCTGGTGAAAGTATTGAGATTGATATACTTCCAAAGGCAGAAAATATATATGTTATTTCTCCAAATGGTGAAAAAGAAAAAATAGGGCCGCCGTTTCCATTGCCTCCATATACTAACACAGATGAAACTGGATTTTATACTATAAAGCAAGATAGCAATGAACAGGTATTTACCAATTATTTTGCTTCTAATATTGATACTTTAAATGAATCTAATACTGAATATATGAGAAAAGAGTCTAATAACAAAGCAATACAGGGACAAAGTAAAATTAAATCAGAGAGAAGTATTGAAGATATTCTTTTATTATGTGTACTTCTATTACTAGCAGCTGAATGGGTGGTGTATAATCGTGGCTATTAGCTTTGACAATCCGTGGATGCTAATTCTATTACCATTGTTTATTTTCTTAGTTCTCTATTTCAAAAATGCCGTAGCGCATATGGAAAGAAGAAAAGCTAGAGCAATCATTGCTGTTAGATGTACTTTAATTTTTCTTATAGTTTTAGCACTTTCAGGGATGAATATAAAAACGCGTGTTGATACTATATCTACTATTTTTGCTGTTGATTTGTCAGAAAGTACAAGAGATAAGCAACAAGAAATTGAGAGCTTTATAGAAGAATCTATAAGCTATGCGTCAAAAAATGATAAAATTGGTATAGTTACTTTTGGTAGAAATACTGAAATAGAAGTTCCCTTAACTAAAGGAATGGAGACTGTTGAGTTCCAGACAACTCCTGATAGAGGATACACTGATATTGAAAAGGGATTAAAATTATCACAGGCATTGCTTCCTGAGGATTCAATGAAGAGAATTGTTCTAATCACTGATGGTGAGGAAAATATCGGAAATAGTTTAAATGAAGGTAATATTCTTGAATACAATGACATTGATTTAAAGATTTTGAAGGCAGATAGACATATTGATGACGAGGTACAATTAAATGGAATGGATATTCCCCAAAAGCTATATCAAAATCAGAGCTTTGATATAGTAGTTCAAATTTTCAGCAATGTAAAAACAAATGGCAAACTAACTTTATACGCTAACTCTGCATTGGCTGGTCAAAAAGAGATTAGTATAGAAAAAGGGAACAACAAGTTTATTTTTAAGGACACAGCCGACCAATCGGGATTCCAATCATATACAGCTGTTATAGATGCTCAAAATGATAGCATTACCCAAAATAATGAGTATTCAACATTTACCAATATAACGGGTAGCCCTAATATTTTACTAATAGATGGCCAAAGTGATGGTGGAAGAGAGATATATAAGCTGTTAAGTTCGGCAAAGCTAAATATTCAGCATATAAAAGATACAGAGGTACCGCATAGTCTTTCAGAACTATCTAAATACAGTACAATAATAATGAGTGATGTATCTCTAGAAAATGTCAGCACGGATTTCTTAAATTCGCTTCAGAGTTATGTTAGAGACTATGGCGGCGGATTAGTTGTGACAGGAGGAGAAAACAGTTATGCACTTGGCGGTTATTACAACACTCCTCTTGAAGAAGTTCTTCCAGTAGACATGGAAATGAAAGTAAAAGGTGAGGTACCTAATCTCGGTCTCATGCTTGTAATAGATAAGTCTGGAAGTATGGAAGGCGGACAATACGGTATAAGTAAAATAGAAATAGCAAAGGAAGCAGCGATAAAAGCTGTAAACTCACTTAAGCCAAAGGATAAGATAGGGGTTATTGCATTTGATGGAGCTGCCCAGTGGGTAGTAAACCTGTCGTCAACAGAAAATGAGAATGATATTAAATCAAATATTGGCACTATTAGAGCAAGTGGAGGAACAAGTATAATTCCAGCACTAGACGAGGCATATAAGGCACTAAAGGATGCTGATACAAAGATAAAGCATATTATATTATTAACTGATGGGCAAGCAGAATCAGCAGGTTATGATCAACTTATAGAAGATATGGATGAGGCTGGGATAACTATATCGACTGTCGCAGTGGGAAAAGATTCTGATACAAGATTACTAGAATGGATCGCTAATACAGGAAGTGGTAGATATTATTTTGTTGATGAATTTTCGACTATACCTCAGATATTTACTAAAGAGACCTTTTTAGCATCAAAAGCTTATATAAACAATAGAAGGTTTATTCCAAACGTTTCGTATAGTCACGAGATAATAGGTCCATTAGTTGAAGGAATACCTGAACTTGATGGATATATTGGAGCATCAGTAAAAGATAGGGCTTTTAATATATTAACCAGTGATACAGGTGATCCTATTCTTTCAGCATGGCAATACGGGTTAGGAAGAAGTGTTGCATGGACATCTGATTTAAATGGTAGGTGGAGTTCAGAATATCTTCAAACACAACTAGGAAATGATTTAATTAAAAACATGATCGAATGGACTTTTCCGACAACTTCAAGTAATAATATATCTATTGAAACGGCAAATATAGGTGGGGAAGAGGAATTAACTGTTAGGAATACTGGAGATATTAGTACCGACTATGAAACAAAAGCTACAATAATAGCACCAGACCTTAGCTCCCATGATATAGAATTAAAGCCTTCAAAGCCAGGAGAATACAAGAGTAAACTTCCAATTGATCAAAAAGGTGTATATATTGCTAAGGTTACACAATATAAAGACGGAAAAGCTGTTAATATTGGCAGTTATGGTATTGCTTCTAATTATTCAAAGGAATATGATATTACAACATCTCAAAACAGACTTGATATGCTAATAAATAAGTCAGATGGCAAGTATATAACAAGTCCAAAGGATGTATTTGCTAATGAGCTAGAAAAAGTTTATGGCTCAAAGGACTTGTTTAGAATTTTACTGATATTAGCTGTATTACTTTTGTTATTAGATATTGCATTTAGACGGCTTAATTTTAGATTTAATATTACCTTTGAACCAAAAGCTATAAAGCCATCTAATGTTCAAAATATAAGTACAAAAACAGTTGGAGCAGGTAAACAAAAAAAGATTAAACATTCTGATATCCCAGATAGCCATGATAGTATTGATGAAACTAAGAATGAAAATGAAGAAAAAGAAAAGAAGAGCCCATTAAATAGTCTTGATACAGCTAGACTTTTAAAGGCTAAGGATAAAAGAAATAAAAGCTAAGTTAGGTTGACTTAGCTTTTATATTTATGTGATAATTAAAATATCTGTTAAAATTGGGAAATAAAATATATAATGATAATGCAAACAAATTTTTATAACCCATATGAAAGTTTTAGTTTTCTTTAAAATAATATTTCTGCTAAATGGGTTTCATAAAAGGCTTCCTTATTATATTAATACTTGAATAGAAGCCTTTTTTACATTATGTACAGGGGTTGATGGTTATATGTTGAGATCTATAAAAAAAATAGCTATATTACTAGGATTAGCTTTAATAGTTAGTTCATCGATATTAGGTTGGACTATAATAAAGAATAAAACATTAAATGTTGTTATCATAGATAAAACAGTTCCAGATATTTCTTATAGAGAGCACAAGGGATTAATGTGGGTTCTTAACAGCCTAAAATATACACATGGTGAAAAGAAGCTTCCATATAGATATAATACTGACTATTATGGTTTTTTCCCAAAAGAAAATAAAGATTTTGAAGTAAATAAATTGCCTAAAACATTAGAGAATACTGATTTCATATATTTGGCAGATACATATGGAGTATATGAGGATGAATATTATGACGATATTGATAGAGGTGAAAAATCTAAGCTCATATATGGCGGATTGACTGAAGAGGAAGTAGAAACTATTAAGGAAACCATGTATAGAAATGGTTCTACTTTGGTAGCTGAATTTAATACCTTTGGAAGTCCAACTGATATTAACGCTAGAAAAGAAATGTATAATCTTTTGGGGCTAGAGTGGACAGGTTGGATAGGAAGATATTTTAATGATTTGTCAAGAGATGTTGAAATACCTGAATGGACAGCTAGAAATTTTGAAAAACAATATAATAAAAAATGGAGTTTTAATGGAGCAGGATTTGTTTTTGTTAATGAAGAAAATAGATTAATAGTACTTGAAGAAGGAAAAGATACTGGAAAAGACGGATGTCAAATAGAGTTTAATGATAAAGGTAAAGAATTGTTTGGCATAAATAAAAGTGTGCACTATAATTATTGGTTTGATGTAGTAGAACCTAGAAATAATGGAATTGAATTGGCTTCTTATCGTATTGATTTAACTCAGCAAGGAGAAGAGAAACTTAGCCGAGAAAAGCTACCGACGATTTTTCCAGCAGTTATTAAAAACAACAACAGAGCCTTTACTACATATTACTTTGCTGGAGATTTTAGTGATATCAACAAAGTGCCCAGGTTTTATAAAGTCTTAGGACTGTCAAAGATAAAAAAATACACAACTATTGATACAAAACAGAGCGAAGATGCATTTTATTGGAAGGTATATGTGCCTATGATTGAAAAGATTTTGAAGGAAGCATCTACTAAGGATCATAAAGTGAAAACGACTATTGAGGTTGATGAAAAAGACGGAGTTAAAATTAACGCAAAGGCTGGTAATGATAAGCTTCAAATTATGGTTAACGGTGAATGGGAGGATACACTGATAAAAGGTGTAAATATGGGAATTGCGAAACCTGGATACTTCCCTGGAGAGACAGCTATATCAAAAGATGAGTACCTAAGATGGTTCAATTATATCGGGGAAATGAATGCAAATGCTATAAGAGTATATACACTTCATCCACCAGCATTTTATGAAGCTTTTTATGAGTATAATATGACATCTGACAAACCCCTTTATTTATTTCATGGGGTGTGGATAAATGAAGAAGAGCTTGTAAAATCACAAAATGCTTTTGAGCAGGTAAATGAAACAGAATTCAAGCAGGAAATAAAAAATATTGTTGATGTGATACATGGAAATGCAATAATCAAGGAAAGAAGAGGACATGCGTCAGGTGTTTATAGGTATGATATTTCTAAATATGTAATAGGATGGATTTTAGGAATAGAGTGGGATCCTCATATGGTTAATAGTACTAATGAGAAGAACTCAGAATTAAAAGATTATCAAGGACAGTATGTTTATACTAAAGAAGCGTCACCTTTTGAGATATGGTTAGCTGAAATGATTGATTATACAGTAGGTTATGAAACTGAGAAATATAATTGGCAAAGACCTATGAGTTTCACTAACTGGGTGACTACTGACTTACTATCTCATCCAGCTGAGCCGTTGGAAAATGAAGATTTAGTAAGTGTTAACCCGAACAATATCTATGCTAAAGATAATTTGTATACAGGTCTGTTTGCTTCGTATCATATATATCCATACTATCCTGATTTTATGAATTATGAGGATAAGTATCTTCAATATGAGGATAAAAATGGTGTGAAGAATACTTATGCTGGGTATCTTAAAGATTTAATAGAACAGCATAAAATACCAGTTTTAGTTGCTGAGTTTGGGATACCAGCTTCAAGAGGATTAACACATAAAAATGTTTATGATATGAATCAAGGTTTTAACTCAGAGAAAAAACAAGGAGAAATAGATGCAAAGCTATTTAACAACATAGTTGATGAGGGATATGCAGGAGGACTAATATTCACTTGGCAAGATGAGTGGTTTAAGAGAACATGGAATACTATGGATTATGATAATCCTGATAGAAGACCAATGTGGTCAAATGCACAGACAAATGAACAACAATTTGGACTTCTTAGCTTTGATCCAGGAGCTAGTTTAAAGGTTAAAATAGATGGGAATATAGATGAATGGGAAGGTAATGGATCAATAAAAGCTTATGAAAGTCAAAATCAGCCGAATTATCATAGTTTTTACGATGGTTATGATGAAGGAAGAAATCTAGAAAAAATGTTTGCTACAAGTGACGAAAGATATCTATATCTTAGAATAGACTATAAGGATTTGGGAGATAAAGTAGATTGGGAGAAAATGAATACTCTCATATTCATTGATTCAAAAAAGAATCAAGGAAATACTACATTACCATTTAATACAAATGTAAAATCAGATGCAGGAGTTGACTTTATTATTCAGCTTAATGGAAAAGACAACTCAAGAGTATTAATTGATAGTTATTATGATACCTTTTATTACCAATATGCAGAAAAGCTGAATATGATTCCTAAAAATGATTATGCCTCAAAAAAAGACAATGGGATATATCACAAAATTGAACTTGCTTTAAACAAAGGTTTGTTTATACCAAACAAATCTCAATATATTCCTTTTGAAAAATATGAAACAGGAAGGCTAATGATGGGAATAGGTGATCCAGATTCTAATGAATATAATTCTCTCGCAGATTTTTATGTAAGTGAAAAGAATAATACTATTGAGATAAGAATTCCTTGGTTGTTACTCAATGTAAAAGACCCTAGTTCGAGAGAAGTTATGGGAGATATTTGGAGTCAAGGAATAAGTAGTAGTGAAATTACTGAGGGGTTTCATATAGGTGCATTAACATTTAAGCCAGATAAAAACGGAGAGGCTACTGTTACTGGAAAAGAAATGAATATCACAGATTCTTTACCGATGATAAAAGGAGAAAAAATATACTCTGAAAGTTTATTTCTATATAGTTGGGAATCTTGGGATGTGCCTACTTATCATGAAAGACTAAAAAAGTCTTATTATATTATCAAGGATCTATTTGAGAAATTTAACTAAGGGAAATGAATATGGCTAAAGTCTTAGTTGTAGATAATGAAATCTCTCTAAGATTTTATCTAACAAAAATATTAGAAATACAATACTACTAAAAGGTGAGAAAATGCTTAAAACAGTTATTTACTATACAATTCTTGTTTTTTTTATTATTGACAGTTTGCTGTTCATTTTCTTATTGTCAAGGAAAATCATAAAAAAAATACAGAGTAATATAAAAAGAGAGAAGAGAGACTTATTTGTTGATCGAATCGAAAAGTATTTACATCAAAATGGAAAGATGAAAATATCTAAGAACTTAAGTAGATTTGAAATGAACTTGATGGAAGAAATAATATTTGAATATTTAACCTATTCAAAAGGAGACATGAAACAGGCTATTATTGAAGTAGCTTATGAGTCAGGTATAGTAGAAAAGCAGATGCATGAGATAAAAAAAAGGAACTGGTGGAGTCAGGCTACAGCTGCACATAGACTAGGTATACTTAAATACGAAAATGCTGTACCAATATTACTTGAAAAACTGGAATCAAAAAATAAAGAAATACAGTTTAAAAGTGGAGAGGCAATAATTAGAATAACTGGAGCGCAGCATTTAGAATATGTTATTAAATGTTTAACTAACAATGAACAAAAAAACTACAAACGTATTCTAGATATGATTGATGGCATTAATCAAGATATATACTCAGTACTACAAAAAAAAATAGATGGAGATTGTAAGGAGTATATTATAATAGGTCTTGAAGCTTTAGCAAAACGCAAAGATTATAGGATTGTTCCTTATATAAAAAAATATTTAAGCAATGAAGATAAAGAAATTAGGATAGCTGCTCTTAAAGCGAGCAATGAAATTGGTGATATTGGTGATTTTGAGTATACAAAAATGATCTTAAATAAATACAATGACTATAGTTGGGAAGTACGATCATTTTTAGCAAGGGCTTTATCAAACTTTAGAAATATTGATTCTACTAAAATACTTGTTAAGTTAATGAAGGACTCAAGATGGAGAGTAAGATATAATGCTGGCAATAGTCTAGCTATACATGGAGAGAATGGCATCTTTATGCTATCGTGTATGTTGTTTAGTGATGATAAGTTTGCTCAGGATATGGCTTGGCAAGTATTACAAAAGGAACTGATGTTTAATCAATTAGCAATAGATGGCTTGGGAAACAAAAGTTTATTAGAAAAGGCTTATTCGAACATTGAAAAATATAAGCTTACAAGAAGTGTAGGTGGAGATTGTGAACTGGCAAACAATATTAATTGATATTATAACTAAGTATAATCGTTTTGTACTAGGATATCTTACTTTTTTAAATATTATATATACATTTATTTTATTTCTATCATTCTGGGGAATATTTATTCACTTAAAAAGAATAAAGTATGGTTCATATTATGATATGCTGTCTTCTGATTTTATTCCTCCAATTTCTGTACTTGTACCTTGCTATAATGAAGAAAGTACGATTGTAGAAAATATTAACTCCCTATTAAGCCTTGAGTATTCAGAATTTGAAGTGATAGTTATAAATGATGGTTCTAAGGATAATTCTTTGATCAAACTTATAGATACATTTAAGTTAGAAAAAATAGATATGATATATGAAAAAGTATTAAACACAGAACCAATAAGAGAAATATATATTTCTTCTGTTTTTGATAATCTAATAGTTGTTGATAAGGAAAATGGTGGAAAATCTGATGCGTTAAATGCAGGAATAAATATAGCAAAGTTTCCTCTGTTTACAGCTATTGATGCTGATTCTATTTTAGAAAAAAATTCTCTTGTGAGAATAGTTAGACCGTTTGTGGAGGATCCTATAAGAGTTGTTGCTGCAGGAGGGATCGTAAGAATAGCAAATGGTTCAACTATTAAGAAGGGTTTTATTGAAGAAATTGGGCTATCAAAAAGTGGACTAGCAGTTTTTCAGACTGTCGAGTATATAAGAGCCTTTTTATCAGGAAGAGTAGGTTGGAGTGAATTAAATGGGTTAATGATAGTATCAGGAGCATTCGGTGTATTTAAAAAAAATATTGCGCAACAAGTTGGTGGATATACAGTAGATACTATTGGAGAAGACATGGAGCTTGTAGTAAAGATACATGATTATATGAAGAGGCAAAAAAGAAAGTATAAAGTTGTGTTTATACCAGACCCAGTATGCTGGACACAGGGACCAGAAGATTTAAAATCGCTGTCAAATCAAAGAATAAGGTGGCACAGGGGTTTGATAGATTCATTATTAACACATTGGAAAATGCTGTTTAATCCTCGATATGGTTTTTTAGGAATGGTTATTGTGCCTTATTATTGGTTTTTTGAAATGTTTGGTCCATTTGTAGAAATTACTGGCTATATAACTGTTATATTATCTTTTGTTTTTGGAATATTAAATGGAGAGTTTGCAATACTATTTTTTATCGCAGCAGTACTATATGGTATATTTATCTCATTAGGCTCAATATTACTTGAAGAATATTCTTTTAGAAGATATGAAAATATAAGTGATTTCCTGAAACTAGTATTATACAGCGTATTAGAAAATTTTGGATATAGACAGCTTACTTCTTGGTGGAGATTTAAAGCATTTTTCGGATATAAATATAAGAAAAATAAATGGGGAAGTATAAATAGAAAGAAATTTTAGCGTGGATAACAAAAACAGAGAATTGAAATAAAGTACTTGCATAAAGGAACTGCCACAAAATTTTATTTTGAGACAACCCCTTTATATTCTATATAAAAGAATCAAAAAAGAGCCTTCAGCAGTGACTTATTTAGACACTTCTGGAGGTTCTTTAGCTTGCTTAAATGCATTTAATAGTATATCAGGCATTTCTAAAATTGATGGAACCTTTCCTTCAAGTACTACAACTCCGTTTATTACTAAAGAGGGGGTTTTAGTAACGCCATATTTTAGTATTTCTTGGCGCTTTGCTACTATTTCAAATTTATAATTTAGTTTCAATTGTTGTAAAGCCGCATCTACGATGGGCGCTAATTTGCTTCCACCTCAACAGACCTCTTCTAAAATTTTAATATCCATAATAAACCTCCTAAATTAATATGTTGTGTTTGCTTTAATATTATCACATAGATATATATCATTAAAACTTAAAATTAAATGTATAAAATGGAACATTCAGATTTCTTAACAGATTTTTAAGTTTCTTTTTCCAAGTTTTCATAGAAAAACCTAATAATCGTTATATTGTTTCTTCATTTATATTCAAGTACACTTCTAAAATTAGAACTGAATATCAAGATAACCATGATAAAAATAGTAATTAAAAATTGAATTGTATATTGACTAAAGCGTATATAGTATATATACTGTATATATACTATATACACAGAACGAGGAGGAAAATATGTTTATTTCCATATCAAATAGTAATCCAGATCCTTTATATAAACAGATTAAAGATCAAATAATAAATGCTATTGTTACAAGTGAATTGAAAGAAGGGGAATTACTACCGTCTATTAGAATGATGGCTAATGAATTAAAGACAAGTGTTATAACTATCAAGCGAGCATACCAGGATCTAGAGGCTGAAGGTTATATCATAACAAGACCTGGTTTAGGGTCATACGTTACCTCTATTAATAAAGATAAATTAAGGAGTGAAAAGATGGTAGAGATAAGGGAAAAAATGAAAGAGATAGTTGATGAAGCTAATAAATATTATATTGATATAAATGAGTTAATTAAAATATTACATGAAATAGGGGGAGACATAAATGGATAATATTTTAGAAGTCAGTAAATTGAGAAAAGAATATAAAGAATTCAAGTTAAAGGATGTCAGCTTTAATCTTAAAAGAGGATATATCATGGGTTTAATAGGTCCAAATGGTGCAGGAAAATCGACAGTTATGAAATCTATAATGAATCTTATAAACTATGACAGTGGCGAAATAAAAATATTTGGACTAGATTATAAAGCTAATGAAGAGCAAATAAAGAACAAGATAGGGTATGTAGGTGAACAGCAATTTTTTTATCAAGATATGAGTGTCAAATGGACTGAAAAATTCTTTTCTCAATATTATAAAAACTGGAATAAAGAAAAATTTAATAGCTTGATTGAGAAATTTGAAGTTAGCAGAACAAAAAAAATAAAAGAACTGTCTAAGGGGATGAGGGTAAAGTTAACTATAGCTTTGGCTTTGGCACATGAACCTGAACTCCTTTTATTAGATGAACCTACTTCAGGAGTTGATCCAGTCATAAGAAGCGAAATTCTTGATATACTTTTACAATTTATCCAAGACGAAAAGAAATCAATACTTCTATCATCTCATATTACTGAAGATATTGAGAAGATTGCAGACTATGTGACATATATTGTTAATGGGAAAATATTATTAGCTGCAGAGAAAGAAAAATTATTGTCTACTTGGAAGAGAGTGCACATTAAAAAAGATGCTGTTTCAGATGATATTAGAAAATATTTAAAGGAAACAGAAGAAAACTATTTTGGCATTTCTGGTGTTACAGACTCATTGGATAAATTACAGGAATATACTAAAAAGATGAATATTAAAGATGCTATAAGAGTAGAAAATACAAGTCTTGATGATATTCTGATATCACTAGTTAAGGAGGGAAAATAATGCTCTATATTATTTTTAAAGATATATATCAATCACGTAAATCAATTATACTATATATGGTTTTAGGAGTAATGTTTATTTTATTTAATCGTGTCAATGGAACAGAATTGGGCATGGTCTCAGCGTTCATATTTGTATTAGTGTACGGGATTGTATCAAGAAATGAATATAATGAAGATAAAAATGGCGGCTATATGATGTTGAGAACATTGCCAATAAAGTCATATAAAATTGTTGTAAGTAAGTTTATAACTGCTATTATCTTAGCAGCTATCGGCGCATTATTTTCGTATGCTGTCATTTCAATATATTCAAGAACCTTTATACTAGATGAAGCTACTAAGCTATTAATATTAGCAGGTGTAAGTGTTTCATTATTATTTTCTGGATTTCTATATATTCTTGTATATAAGTTTGGTGCGACTAGGGCAATTAATATTTCAAAAATTTTATTCTTTGGAATTTTCTTTTTACCTCCGATAATTGTATCTTATATTCTTAAGAATATACCTAAAAGCTTTGATATAAGCTCTATTGATGCATTTATTAACAACCTAAATGGAATAAAGATTATATCTTTTGTATTGATAATATATATAGGGATGATGCTTATTAGTATTTCAATATTTGAAAAGAAAAAAGCAGTATAAATTTAAGACCTGTCTAGAATTAGACAGGATTTAAATTTTTAATATTCAAAATATCTGTATTTAGCAGGAATTTGGACCACCTTTATCGAAAGTATGTTCTGTATGATGGAGGTGATATTTGTGGAAATAAAATTTATACACACAGGTGATTTACATCTTGGAATGGAGTTTAAAAATGCAAGCTTTGACAGCAAGCATTCTAATATAAGAAGACTTGAATTATGGGAAACCTTTGATAGAATCATAGATAAATGTAAACAAATAAATGCTCATTTTCTTTTGATAGCAGGAGACCTTTTAGAAGAAGCGTACTGTACGATTGGAGATGTTAAGAGAATAAACAGTAAATTTAAGGAGATTAAAGATACTAAAGTAGTACTTGTTGCAGGAAATCATGACACCTTGGGAAAGAGGTCGTTATATAGATTGATAAAATGGGAAGATAATGTACACATATTTGAAAGCAATCAAATCACTAAGCTTGAGTTTAAAGACTTAAATACAATAATATGGGGATTAAGCTGGGACAAGAAAGAAGAAAAAAGAAACTTAGCTGATAATATAAAAATAGAAGATCAAAGTAAAATAAACATTTTATTAGTACATGGGGATATGTTAAATAAGGACTCTGAATATCTACCTATGAACAAGAATGTTATCATAGATAAAGGTTTTGATTATGTTGCACTAGGACACATTCACAAACCACAATTTATCACTGAAAAAATATGCTATTGTGGCAGCCCGGAACCATTAGATTTTGGGGAAACTGGAATGCATGGGATTGTAGAAGTATCAATAGCCGAAAAAGATACTAAAGCTAACTTTATTCCATTTAGCAAAAGAGAGTTTTTAATTAAAGAGATAAATATAATTGAAAATATGAATTATAATGATATAATTGATGAAATACGTAGCTGTGACTCATATGAAAATAGAATGAAAAATCTTTATAGAATAGTTATGAAAGGAATAAGAGATAGTGATATTAGTCTTAGAATAGATGATATTAAAGACTTGGTAACTAATGACTTTAATTATATTGAGATTGTGGATAAAACAGTACCTGACTATGATTTGGATAAAATCTATAAGGAAAATTCGAATAATATTATAGGCTACTTCATTAGAGAAATGGAGAAAAAGGGATTAGAAGATGTCATAGTAAAAGATGCACTTTATTCTGGATTGGATGTTCTACTAAATGAGAAGGTGAGAAAATGATGTTAAAAGAACTGATTTTATCCTCTTTTGGCAAATTTAATAATAAATCATTAGTACTAGAGAAAGGTGTTAATATTGTATATGGGAATAATGAAGCTGGAAAAACAACTGTGCATAAATTTATTGAAGGAATGTTTTTTGGTTTTTTTAGGCAATATAGTAAAAGACGAATGTATTCAGATGATTACGATAGATATTTTCCGTGGAATCAAAATGAATATAACGGAGTCTTAAAATATATGCACAACAATAATATATATAGAATAGAGAGAAACTTTATAAAAGGAAATGACGAAGTAAAGATTTTTGATGAAAGAACTGGTGAAGATATAACTTACCTCTTTGAGTATGATAATACAACTCGATTACATCAGCCATCTTCGGTTCATTTAGATTTGAATAATATAGTATTTAGTAATACCATAAGCATAAAACAGCTTGGTACTAAGACCGAAGATGGACTTGCTAAAGAAGTTAAAGATAGTCTTATAAATCTAGGAGGTAGCTTAGACGAAGATATATCAATTAAAAAGGTTATGGAGAAACTTGATAAGAGAATTGATGAAATTGGAACAAAGGCTAGGATAAAAACTTCACCTTATGGAAAAATTGTTGAGGAGCTAGCCATTCTTGATATTGAAAGAAAAAAAGCACATGCGGTTATGGATGAAATAAAAGAGCATCAGGAAAGATTAAATAATATTTCTGAAGAGTTACAGAGTATAAACACACAAAAAGAGGAAATACAGCATAGCTTAGTTATGCTTGATATATATGAGGCTAAGCATAGATATAATGAGGCTGTGAAGCTAATAGAAGAAATAGATGAGTTGGAAAGAGAAACAAATGATCTTAAAAAATATAGTACTCTAAGCTATGAGGATTATACAGAGGTTATTACACATGAAAACACTCTTAAAGAGCTAATGCATAATAAAGAAGCTTTAAATGAAAAATATAATAAAATAACTGTAAAATTGAGAGATACATCAATGCGTTTGAAAGAATTAGAAAGTTTTTCTAATGTACAGGAGAATGATTGTGAGAAACTAACTATTTATCATAACACAATGGAGCAAAAAAAAGGAGAACTAGAAGAAGTATATAAAAAGATTCAAGAATTATCCATTAAGACATTGACAGGTAAAGACGCAAAATTTACTGATATAAATGAGAATATGTTTATGTTTGAAGAGCTTGAAGATGAGAAAAATAGACTTATATATAACAATGAAAGCAGTAATTTAGCATTTCTAACAGCTAGATTAGAAGAAAAACAGAAGAGCTTAGTAAAGTTTAGAAATGTAAAGATAGCCTCTATATTTCTGGAACTAGCTTCAATAATATGTGGACTAATTATTGATCCTGTTTTATATTTTGCTAGTATTCTGCCTGTAGCGTTATTTTTTTATTCTGTCTATACAATAAAAGAGGTTAATTCATATACTTCAAAATTGAATAGTCAAATAACTGAGATAGAAGGTAGGGAGAATGAAAAGAATAGTAAGATTGAAGAAATAGACTCTAAATTAAGTGATATACTTAATAAATATGAATGCAGTTCAAAGTCAGAGCTAAGAAAGCTTGCCAATGAACATTCCAAGAATTCATTACTATTAGGAGAAAAGCTACTTATAATTGAAGAGCTTAAGCTCAAGAAAAATCAACTAATTGAAGAAATTCAGGTATTAGAAGATAAGATAAAAGCTTTTTTAATACTAATACAGTGTGAAGACTATGTTAATCAAAACAGTATTTTAAAATTTAAGCAGAATTATTCTGCATATCTTGAAACTAGTAAACTTAAAAAAGAGATCCAAAGAGAACAATCAGAATTATGCGATGAGATTAAGAATATTGAAGCAAGATATAAAGAAATACAAAGTAATATAGCAACTATACTTGAAAAGAATAAAGTAAATAGCATTTCTGGATTTAAAAAAGGGTTAGATAATAAGAGCAAATTTGATAAGTTGATGCAAGTATTAGATAGCAAGAATAGTCTGCTAAAGAGAATTTTAGGAGACAATAGCATTGAATTTCTTATGAAAAATGCTGAAAAGTATAAGGATGTTGAAGAAAAAGATATGAATGGCTTAGATAAACCAACTTTAGGAAAAAGCCTTAAGCAGATTAATGAACATATTATCAATAAGCGAGAAGAATTTACTAGGTTGGAAGAGAAAATTAAAAATTTATATTCGACAACAAAGCCATTAGTATTTATTGAAGAAGAGATTACAAGAAAAACTAAAACAAAGAATGAATACGAAAATAAGCTTTCTTCATTAGAGTTAGCTAAAGAGACAATTGATAGAATATCTAAAAATATTCAAAGAGACTTTGCACCAAGATTAAATAAAGAGGTAGGGAAGATTTTAGCAGATGTGACAGGAAATAGATATGAAGAAGTTAAAATCAATGAAGCTCTAGATATAAAAATAATCGATCCAAGCAGCAACAAGCTTATAGATATAGAAAAGCTAAGTGGAGGAACAATAGATCAGATATATTTTGCTACAAGATTTGGTATTGTAGATATAATAAAAGGAGAAAACAAGCTTCCACTAATTCTTGACGATTGCTTTATACAATATGATATAGAAAGACTAAGTAACATTATGAGTTTTTTGATTAATGAAAGCTTAAATAGACAAATTATTTTATTTACATGTCATACTAGAGAAAGAGAACTTTTAGATACCATGAATGTTAGCTATAACTATGTTCAAGTATAAATATCTCACACTGAAACTTAAATATTAATAAAAAAGAGTTAATGGGATGAAGATTTTGAACTTAGTATGTAATGTAGAAAGTGTTAATGTAGTACATTAACCTTTATTAAACTGTAAAACAAGCTATTTTGTGGTTAATGTTAAGCTTTAACATTAAGTAATGAGGTGAAAAAATGGCTATATATGGAATAGCAGATCTTCATTTAGATTCATCTGGCGAAAAGCCAATGGATATTTTTGGGGAAAAATGGGATAGACATGAAGAAAAAATTTTTGAATACTGGCAAGAAACTGTTAAATCTGAAGACCTAGTATTAATTCCTGGAGATGTTTCATGGGCATTAAAGGCAGAAGAAGCATATATAGATTTAAAGAAAATAGATGAGTTGCCTGGTAAAAAGGTGATTAGTAAAGGTAATCACGACTATTGGTGGGTTACTAAGAGTAAGCTTGAATCACTTCAATTGGACACTATACATTTTTTATACAATGATAACTTTATATATAAAGATATTGCTATATGTGGAACTAGAGGATGGCCGACTAAAGATAGTGATGAGTTTGATGAACATGACGAAAAAATTTATAGTAGAGAGGTAAACAGACTAGACCTTTCTCTCTCATCAGTAAAAACTGATGTTAAAACAAAAGTAGCTATGCTTCACTATCCTCCGTTCAATATGGAAAATAAAGAACCTAATGAGTTCATTAATGTAATGCTAAAACATGGAGTTTCAATATGTGTATATGGACATTTACACTCAGAAGGTCATAGGCTTGCGTTTGAAGGAAATATTGAAGGAATTGATTTTTATTGTATTTCTAGTGACTACATTGATTTTAAGTTAAAACAATTGTTGTAATTACCCCCATTGTTAAATTTAAAATAAACTGATAAAATAGAAGTTATAATTATAGTCTTTGGGTATATATTATATGAGACTATGAAAGGAGGAAGGGGTGTAATGGGGTTTGAGTTTTCTAACGAGGTGCTATGGATAGTTATTGCAGTAGCATGTGTGATTATAGAGGCTGCTACATTAGGACTCACAACTATTTGGTTTGCAGCTGGTGCAATTATCGCTTTAATATTTGCTGAATTTAATGCACCTTTACTAGTGCAGGTCTTAGCGTTTCTAATTTCATCAAGTGTGATCCTGTATTTCACAAGACCAATAGCTCAAAGAGTGTTAAAAATAGGGCACACTAGGACGAATGCTGATAGGTTAATAGGCAAAACAGCAATTGTAACTATGGAAATCAACCCTATTGAAGGCTTAGGTCAAGTAAAGGTAGCAGGAAAAGAATGGTCTGCAAAGTCACATGATGAACGAATAATAGAAGAAAATAGCAAGGTTGAAATTATGGAGATTCAAGGCGTAAAGCTAGTTGTCAAAAAAATTGATTAAAGGGAGGAACAAATAATGCCTGGTTTTATTATTTTTTTAGTACTATTTTTTATAGCTATAATCCTTATTATTACTAACATAAGGATTGTACCTCAAGCACATGCTTTTGTTATTGAAAGATTAGGTGCATTTCAAGATACGTGGAATGTTGGACTACATGTAAAGATACCTCTATTAGATAGAGTTGCAAATAAGGTATCACTAAAAGAACAGGTGGTTGATTTTCCACCTCAACCAGTTATAACAGAAGATAATGTAACTATGCAGATAGATACAGTAGTATATTATGAAATTACTGACCCAAAAGCCTATACTTATGGTGTTGAAAATCCATTATCTGCAATAGAGAACCTTACTGCGACTACATTAAGAAATATCATAGGAGATTTAGAATTAGACCAAACCTTAACTTCTCGTGATACAATTAACACAAAAATGAGAAGCATACTAGATGAAGCAACTGACCCATGGGGTATCAAAGTAAACAGAGTTGAATTAAAGAATATAATTCCACCGAGAGAAATTCAAGATGCTATGGAAAGACAGATGAAGGCAGAAAGAGAAAGAAGAGAAGCTATATTAAGAGCAGAGGGAGAGAAGAAATCTGCTATCCTTGTATCTGAAGGTAAAAAGGAATCTGCAATACTTGAAGCAGAAGCAGAAAAACAAGCCGCAATATTAAGAGCAGAAGCTAAGAAGGAAGCAGCTATTAGAGAAGCTGAAGGTCAAGCTGAAGCTATACTCAAAGTTCAGCAGGCCACAGCAGAAGGTATAAAAATGCTTAATGCATCTGCTCCTACACAACAAATTATATCTTTAAAAGGATTAGAAGCTTTTGCTAAAGCCGCTGATGGTAAAGCAACAAAGATAATCATACCATCAGAAATACAAAACTTAGCTGGATTAGCAACTTCTTTAACTGAAATAGTTAAGAAAGATGAAGAATAAAAAAACTACAGCTTTATCTTTTCTATTATAAATAAGAAGATAGTCTGTCTTGACAATAAGGCGGCTATCTTTTTCATTTATTTTCATTAATGCTGTATACTATTTTTAAATTAGAATGGTTATGCTTTTATAGAAGCCATAAAAGAGCTTATTGGGATTGTCAGAATTAAACCAATACTTCCACATAGCGAACGAAGTATTTCCTCTGATATAAATTCCATATTAATTGAATCTATAAATGAAGCATCCATAGTTACAAAAAAAAGTAATAGTGGCAGTGATGCACCAGCGTAAGCTAGAATTAAAGTATTTGTCATTGTGGACATAATGTCTTTTCCTACGGTTAACCCTGATCTAAACAGTGATAATTGGGATGTATGTGGATGTTTATTCTTTATTTCAAAGATAAAAGAAGTGATAGACATGCCGACATCCATTACAGCTCCAATAGTACCAATTATAATTCCACTAAAAAGCAATCCACGGTAATCTATAGATATATTTGTGTAGGCAACAAGGTTTTGAACGTGTTCATCGGCAAGACCAGTTAATGACATATAATTACCAAAATAATAGGCACAAAGTCCTGCTACAATCGTACCTCCTATTGTGCTTATAATAGCACAAAAACTTTTACTGCTAAAACCACTTATTAATAGGAAGTTTATAAAAATGGCAATGGAAGAAGTAATAACAGTTGCTAGTATAGGGTTGTAATTATTCAATAATAAAGGTATTAAACAAAAAATAATTAATAAAAATGTGAGTATTAGTGAAAATGCTGACCGTAATCCTTTAAATCCTCCAAAGATAATTAGAAAAACCATGAAAGTAATAGCTAGTACTTTTATAGTATCTATTCGGTACACATCTGATAAATCTGCTCTTTCTATTTTTCCATCTACTAAGTATAGACTAACAATAATAGTCATGCCTTTTCTCAGCTCAATGTCCGATTGTGTGTTTTCGATAGGTATATGATCAAATTTTATTAATTTATTTTTATAAGGTCCATTCTTAAACTTAGCTTGTATATGATAGATAATTCCATCATTTTTCGCATCTTCTTCTATTTCAGTAACCACTGCTGTATATTGTTTATATTGATCATTTTCTTCTGCATATATATTTTTATAAGAAGAAATAAATAGAAGTAAAACAATAATACATATACTAATGTTCTTTTTCATATATACCTCCCCTAGTGGCTTGTCTTAAATAATACATATTCACTAGGAGTATTACTTATGTTTGTAAATGCAAAATTAAGAGAAATGCTTTTATTATTAAATAGTCTTTAATGGATTTTAGTATAACACATATATTTGCATTAAATTGTATTTAAAAGAATTGTTGACAATTATTTTAAGTAATGATATATTCTAGTTGAAATTAAAATTGAATACTATGACTGTTGGTGTAGTTTCATTTATGAAATTGCTTAAAAGGGAAGTTTGGTGAAATTCCGACACGGTCCCGCCACTGTAATGGATAGAACCCTACAAATGCCACTGTGCAATATGCATGGGAAGGTGTAAGGTTTGTTATTCCTAAGTCAGGAGACCTGCCAATGGTAACAGCGCTGTTTATTACTCACGAGGATGGGGAGGTGTTATTTAGTAGTAGAGATCTTACTTTGTATTTGTTCTACTAGTATTAATAATGCCCTTTCTATGATTAGAAAGGTTTTTTTATTGTGCAATAACTCATGTGTAATAGCTCAGCAAAAATTTGCTGAGCTATTTTATTATGGGCTTTAGCCTGTTGAGCTCGCGAAGCGTGCGAAACAATAAACCACCTGCTATGCGGGTGCGCGACAGAAGTTATACAAAAAAATCACCT